>CAYUKP010000097.1:3560-7518 GCA_964445335.1 uncultured Verrucomicrobiales bacterium | reverse complement strand
GGAGGCATGACAAACAAATCGACCAAACATTGTTGAATGAGTGGTTCTGATGCTTTACGGATGAATTCTGCACCTTGGACATCAATGTCCATGACAATGTCGATCCCTTGTTCTAATCTATTGATGACTTCGGACTTGAGCGTGCCGTAATAGTTTCCATGGACTGATGCGTGCTCTAGAAAGGCGTTGTCTTCAATCTTTTGCTGGAATTCAGGAATAGAGAGGAAAAAGTAAGAAACCCCGTCTTCTTCGCCTTCTCTCATGGGGCGAGTTGTGGCAGAAATGGCATATTTTGCGAGTCCCTCGGCTTCGATTTTTTTGCACAGGGTTGTTTTGCCTGATCCAGAAGGACCTGATACTAAATAAAGGATACCTAGTCTACGTTGAGAAGTCGTCTTCATAATGGTGGGGAAGAATATGTTATGAAATTCTATCGTTGTCGATCATTGTTTAGATAACCCAACTTTTTTTATAGGTTTGTTAGCCAAACGAGAAACTCTTTGTTCCCATCAGTTCCCGTAATAGGAGATTCATCAAGCCCAGCCCAGTTCATGTGGAGAACCTCTGTATTAAAGTCGCGCATTTTATCAATGGCCTTTTGATGGAGTTCGGGGTCTGTAACGACGCCCTTTCCTTTAGAGACTTCTTCTCTGGAAAGCTCGAATTGTGGTTTGATAAGGGCAATAAGTTGGCCTCCTGGTTTTAAGACGCGCTTGGCTGCCGGCCATATCTTTGTTAGAGAGATAAAGGAGACGTCCATGACGGCGAGGTCAACGGGTTCTCCGAGGTCTTCGAGTTCCATGTAACGCGCATTAAACTGTTCCTTAACGTTAACTCTAGGATCTATTCGTAATTTGTAGACCAGTTGGTTTGTCCCAACATCTACAGCGTGGACACGAGAGGCACCATTCTGTAATAAGCAATCTGTAAAGCCTCCTGTCGAGGAGCCTATATCAACAGCGGTTATGCCTTCGGTTTGGACGGGGAACACTTGAAGGGCTTTTTCCAATTTGAGGCCAGCTCTTGAAACGAACTTTGGTTTGTTTTTTACCTTAAGGTCTGCATCTAGAGGAACTTTAGAGCTTGGTTTCGCAACGCGATGGGTCCCATTGAGCACTTCGCCTGCCATGATGAGTCGTTTCGCTTGTTCTCTGGTTTCACAGAGTCCTTTAGATACGAGGAGCTGATCTGCGCGTTCGGTAGTAGCCATGAATAGAAATGAGATATGTGATTAACGGCGCATCCCTCGGTACCTGCCTCTTGGGTCATCTCCTTCAGGGTTTGAATCGTCTTTATACCCTAGGATACCGTTGTTTTTGAGGTTTTTGACAAAGATCTTAGTGTCATTACTTACGTCTTTGTTATTGATCAGAGTCGCGAGGAGCCCGTCTTCATTCTCGAGAGCTTCCTTCAGGTTAGCTCCGATTTTGTTGTAAGTATCAATAGTGTCTGGGAGCTTCTGAAGAGAAGGTTCTAGATCCTCAATACGGGTGTTGAGAGTCTTGATTGTTTTATCCGAGCTTTGAGCAACGGTTCTAAACTCCTCAAGGGTTTTCTGGGCTTCAGCACCGAGAGGTTCTAGACCTTTGGTTAGCGCCTCGAAGTTTGCAGAGGCTGTTTTCACATTGAGTGTCGCCTCTTTGACATTGGAGAGAGTAAGCTGAACCTCGGTAATGCTTTCTTCACTAAGTAGGCTAGAATTGAGTCGAGTGATGCTTTCATTAAGACCGGTAGCCAATTTGGTGTATTCCTCTAGGGCTAGATCAAACTTAGCAAGAGAAGTGTTGGCTTGATCCATGAGGTCTGAGACTTGAGTTGCCACGACTTTTGCTGAGTCTTGTAGTTCACCCATTCCTTTAGGGCTGTGACCTATTACGCTATCACCGTCTTTGAGCTTGAGCGTATCTTCTTGCTCTGGGATTTTGATATAAATGGCCTTATCTCCTAAGAGTGATAGCGAAATGATTTCAAATTTGGTGTTGGCGGGCAATGTGAGATCCTTACGAATCATGACAGGTACCATGACTTTGTTATGCGCGTTGAGAGTAGGAGGGGCGACAATGTATCCGACATTGGCTCCAGACATTCTAACGATTCCGCCTTCAATAATACCAGAAGCATCATCGAACTCGATATCTACTCGGTACCCTTCCTGCACTTTGTTGGTCGCACCATATGTAATAATCATATAGCCTAAGATAACCAATCCAGCGAGTAAGAAGAGTCCTACAGAGAAAAGGGGGACTTTACGTTTTGTTGACATAGATTCGGTGGGTTTGTGAATGAAGTTGAGATAAAAGACAATACATATTGTCGCTGTTATGCGTCGACCTCCCAAGAGCCTGCATTTGATTCTCCTGCAAGGAACTTTACAAGAACGGGATCGTTGCTTTGCTTTAACTCTTCAGGAGAGCCTTGCCAATAGATTTTTCCTTCTCTGAGGAAGGCTATCCGCGTTGCGATTCGAAAGACACTGCGTAATTCATGTGTGATGACAATGTTTGTCATGTGAAACTCTCGCTCTAAACGCTTGATAAGGTGATCGATTACATCGGCCGTAATAGGGTCGAGTCCCGCATGTGGTTCATCATAGATGACGACTTTTGGGCGGTCAACGATAGCCCTAGCAAGGGCTACTCTCTTACGCATTCCGCCGGAAAGGTCTGAGGGCATTTTGTCTTGCTCTCCTCCAAGGAGAACGATTTCGAGAGCTTCTGCGACCCTTTGTTCAATTTCTTTTTTATCTTTGACTCCCTGCTCGATCAGGGGGAAGGCCACGTTTTGGCCTACAGTCATCGAGTCAAATAGCGCTCCGTTTTGGAACATTATACCCATTTTCTGGCGAATGACTCCCAGTTGTCTCTCATTGAGGTGGGAGATGTTTTCATTTGAGATAAAGATATCGCCTTTGTCTCCAGACATGAGTCCGACCATATGTTTAGTCAGGACACTCTTTCCACTGCCTGAGCCACCGAGTAAGACAAGGGTTTCTTCAGGATAGACATCGATATCAATGCCTTGCAGTATTTTGCGTTCGCCAAAGTTTTTATGAAGCCCTCTAACGGTGATGAGAGAAGAGTCGGAGTGTTCTGAATGTGTCATGGGGCGCAGAAAGAAGTAGGATGTTGTATCTGATGATAGGATTCCATAGCTCATTTTTTTCAAAAGTGAAATTAATACTTTTCCTTCTTACTGGTTTACGATGAAACCGATAAGAAGACATGGCATTTGATATTGAGAAGTTAAACCCTGAGCAACGGGAGGCGGTGGAGACGATTCATGGGCCTGTCCTTATTTTAGCTGGAGCTGGGACTGGGAAGACTCGTACTGTGACTTGTAGGATTGCGTATATGCTAGATGAAGGTGTGCGCCCTGAATCCATTTTAGCTGTGACTTTCACAAATAAGGCGGCTGCCGAAATGCGTGAGCGGGTGGCGGAGATGGTTTCTGCTCAGGCGGCTAAGGCAATGACGATCTGCACCTTTCACTCCCTATGTGTACGCTTACTCCGGCAAGATATTGATAAGGTAGGGTATCGAAACAATTTTTCCATTGTGACGGGATCTGATCAAACAGGAATTATCAGTAAGTTTCTTGTGAAGAAGGGAGGGGCTAAGGAGAAGATCAAACCACGTGAGATTTTGGCGGCGATTTCATCAGCTAAGAGTAGTTCGACACCTTTAGATCAAATAGAGGATCAGCTTGTCGCATCGATTGCGGTGTCTTACCAACGGGAACTCCGAGCGCGTAATGCCTTAGACTTTGATGACTTACTCATTGTTGCAGAGCAACTCCTAGCGGAGCATGAGGAGGTGCGTTATAAGTTTCGGGAATATTTTCGTTACATTACGGTGGATGAGTTTCAGGACACCAATACACAGCAAATGAGGTTACTTCAGCACCTTGTCAGTACACCTTATAATATTTGTGTGGTAGGAGATGATGATCAGTCTATTTA
>CAYUKP010000097.1:0-3460 GCA_964445335.1 uncultured Verrucomicrobiales bacterium | reverse complement strand
CAGATTCGGAAGATGGAAGAGGCGATGAGAACCGCAGACATTCCCTACCGTTTGATTGGAGCTCAGAGCTTCTATGATAGACGAGAGATTAAGGATTTATTAGCATTTTTAGAGATACTTGTCGATGGTACCGCAGATGTGCCCTTGTTACGTATTATGAATACCCCACCTCGCGGAATTGGTCAGACTACCCAAATGGCTTTGGTTGATCAAGCGCGGGTGACGAATAAATCAACCTGGGAGGTAATGCTCGATGAGGATTATATTACGGAAACCTTTTCCAAAAAAGCCTGCCAATCCATCAATACTTTTGTAGATTTCATTTTGACCCTTCAAGAGCGCTTGGATGAGGAGGCACCAACGGTTGAGGTGTTTGAAGAGCTTCTCGTGGGGATAGGATATGTAGAATACATGGAAAACCTATGTAAGACTGGGACTGAAAAAAATCAACGAGGGGAGGCCATAGATGAACTGAAAGATTCGCTCAAGCGTTTAGAACCCGGTGTTGAGCGGTTGCGTTCGTATTTGGATAAGGCATTACTTGATTCGGATAAGGACGATGATGATCTTGATAACAAACCTGGAGTTACTCTCATTACCTTACATGCTTCCAAGGGGCTTGAATATCCTAATGTGTATTTAGTGGGGCTAGAGAATGGATTCCTCCCCCATAAACGCTCACTTGATGAAGGTGACGTTTCAGAGGAAAGGCGTCTCTTCTATGTTGGGATTACACGTGCCAAAGACAATCTCTGTATGACGTATTGTGCTTCTCGTAAGAAGTGGGGACAAGAAGAGTTGTGTGAGCCGAGTGCCTTTATTGAAGAGTTGCCAGAAGATGGGTTTGTCTACACAGACTATGCGCAAGAAATGGCGGAATTGGTGGATGAAGATGCGATGATGGCTTTGTTTAAAGATATGAGAAGTTAAAGAGCTTATGGCCTTTCGCCCCAAAGGGTTAACAGTCTTTAATCATTAATAGAGTTCGATTTCTTTAAACCATCGTTGTTTCTTACCTATTGGATCGTGGCCTAGTGCACTGTATTGTTTAGCTTCGATTGGGGGAAGGTTTTCACCAAAAAGCTCTGAGAAGAGAAAGCGAAACGTATTGACTGAGTACATTTTTGTGGGCAGTTGTTTTTGGATCTTCTCAGGGACATGCCATGCATTCAGGATGCCATAGGCTTGTTGATTATAGAGAGGGTCATCTTTTGAGATGCCAACGCTTCTCCAACCATGGTCGCTTTGGATAATAATAATGGGTTCAGAGGGTGAATTTTTTTTGATCTCATCAATAACCTTGAGTATTTCACGGTTGATGAATTTTAGTTGCCCAATGTACCCTTTCGAATCCTTATTTTTGTATTCTTCTTCGGTTAAACTCTTATGTTTGAAGACTCTCTTGCCCCTGATCTGAGTGGCATACGCCATGTTGAAGGGATCATTTTGTTCGCCAAATTCATTGAAAATATAAGGTGCGTGAGGAAGGGTGATATGAGAAAAGATAAATTTAGGGGTTTGCAGTTTAGATGCTTTTTGAAGGGAGGATAAGCAGTGGAGATTTACCTCTGCAAAGGTCGGCATCCAAGGCTCAAACATCGTGTTTTCTAAGGCTGTTGATAAGAACTCGCGCCCAAACCTTATCTTATATTGCGTGTCAGCAATGTCAGAGGTTTCTGTAGCAGAGTAAGACGTATTGATCGTAGTGTAATGGTAGCCTCGCTGTTTGAGATATTGTGCGACCATGTTGTTATGCACCCCCTTCATAACTTCGGGAATTCTTAGGTGCGTGTGACCTATCTGTTGCATGTTTAAGGTCGAACCTAATGATGCATACGTCGCATCATAGCAACTTTGAGAGTCTTCGATGACGTGGAATCCCTCGTCTGCCAAAGTGTTCAAGAAGTCACTATTGTCAAAGTTATGGCATGTTTTGAGAAAGGTATTGTTCAAATATCCATCGAGAATGATGTAGTAAATGTCCGGTAGAACAGGAGTGTCTTTATGCTCCACTGTTGATAAGACATTTTCTAATTTCGCTTTGTTTAATTGGTGCTTGAGGTAGTAAGCGTGAGCTAGGAAGTCAGATGAGCGGGCAAAAACGATCAGGCAAACGACGGAGATAAATTGTAGGAGAGGCCTAAAGTATGTCTCCTTAATGAAGAATCTGCATCCCATAAGGAGCGCACTTAGGAGGCTTAAGCTGAGCATGTGGGTGACGATGTCCCACTGAAGTATGTTGACAAAGTCGATAAGATTGAAGAGGCGCCCGTAGAGGAAGAAGGAACATACCAGAAAAATGTTAAGTAAGGAAGCTTTGCGGGGGGGCTTCACTATCGTAAAGATAATCAAGCTTATAATAAAGCTGATACTAACTAAAGAGACACAGGTTGAAGCAACACTTTCAAAATAGATGAGGTTGAAATTCGTCTTCCATAAGAAAAAGACTCTTAGGAAGACGATAAAGGTAGGCAGATAGAAGTATGGAGATCTTAAGGGCATAGGGGAGCTACAGAGTAATACAAATGGTCATGGCAAAGAGCGAAGGTGGTTCACACTGCTAACGAATATGTGGAGAGATCATCCTAAAGTGATACAAAAGGTCTTGAACGGATTAGGGAGTTGTTAAAGAGGTAATAACCTCCTGCGGAGAGGAGGTCATTGATTTTCTACTAACAGCTACTCTTATGGTTTAGGTTGGGCGGTTCTTACCTCTTGAGGGTGTGCTTATCCCAGTATTTTGACTTGGCTCACCAGAGGAGGGAGTAGTTTGGCTAGGGGCGGAAGATGTTGCATTAGTAGAGCCTTTACGAGAACTTGTGCTAGGAGTGCTAGGAGTGCTAGGAGTGCTAGGAGTGCTAGGTGTAGGTTGTGAATTTTGGCGTTCTTTTGAGGCTGTTTGACTCTGTCCTGGAGCTTTGGGGCGATCGATCTTTTTATTAACTTTTGCTTCTTTTTTTTGACTAAGTTTTTCAGCTTTCTTATCTTTTGCTTTGGCTTGACTTGACTCCGCTTTAGCTTTTTCTAACCTTGATTTGTCACTTTTTTCGTCACTCTCCTTTGTTTTTTTGCGACTGACTTCTTGCTTTCTTTTCTGTTTTTCGGCCTGTTTTTTAGCTTGAGCAAGTGTTGTTTCAATGGCCTCTTTCTCTGCATCAGCAGCTTTTGCTTTGCTGTCAGAACGTTCTTTGGCGGACTTTTCTTCTTTGATTGCCTCCTCTTTCTTTTTGGCTTCGCGTTTTTTCTGTAGGGCTTCCTTAGCCTCTATGTCTCCAGTCATTGTATTAGCCCCAGTAGCCCCAGTAAGTTGAGAGGCTTTCTTGTTAGACTGACTCATTTGTGTAGCATTTTTACGTTGCTGTGCTGCAGGCGTGTTGGCGGTGCGACTTGCGATGGATGACTTGGCAGTAGAACCAGTAGAACCAGTAGAACCAGTAGAACCAGTAGAACCAGTAGAACC
>CAYUKP010000096.1:0-7521 GCA_964445335.1 uncultured Verrucomicrobiales bacterium | reverse complement strand
CAAAAGAAGGCTCTGTTAGCGTTGTCGTCCGATGGAAAACTCAACCTCAGGCTGCAAGCCTTTGGAAACCTACAGACTTTGAATCTAAAGAACCCTATTCGGGTTTTTTAGTAGTTGACGTCATTGATACAGGAATCGGCACATCTAAGGAAAAGCTACAATCTCTCTTTAATTCATATGAACAAGGGTCGGGTACTATTACAAAAAATTTTGGAGGCACCGGTCTAGGGCTCTCAATATGCAAAGAGCTCGTAGAACTAATGAATGGTAAGATCAGAGCCAAATCGACCCTGAATAAAGGAAGCACGTTTTCTATTTTGTGCCCGCTTCAAGAAACGAATACTCCGCAAGATCCATGTAATACAAACCTCCAATGTAATCATACAAATAATGCCAAAATATTAATTGTTGATGACGACCTTCTAGGGATAAAGTTAAGCTCTCTTATTTGCGAAGAGTATAACTTAACACCATCTACAGCCTCAAACGGGAAAGAAGCCTTATCAAAAATGTGCAATGAAGATTTTTTTATCACTTTAATGGATATTGAAATGCCTGTAATGGATGGGATTACTGCCATAAAACATTACCGTGACTGGGAAGCAGAAAACACAATTGCACAGAAAACTGTTGTAGCCCTTACAGCACATATGAATCAGAAGCAAGAGCTTCTATCTTATGGTTTCGACTATGTCGTAGAGAAGCCGCTCACAAAAGAAGCTCTAAATTTCTTACTGAAAACTTTATAGTTTATGAATGTCATTCTTAACTTCGCTATTTCGGCAGACGGAAAAATAGGAACAAGCGCTGGAGGAGCATCTAAGTTTACTTCTCAACAGGATCTTGAACGCCTCTGGGAAATACGTAAGTCAGCCGATGCTATTATCGTAGGAAGAGGAACTTTGGAAGCTGATAATATGTCCATGACAATTGCCTCTCAAGCTAATCCTACTCGACAACCATTAAGAATCATTGTTTCTAAGAAAGGTTCTTTTGACAGAAAACATAAAGTTTTTCATTCTTCAGGTGGAGATATTCACCTTTTATCTACTGAATCTAAAGTTACTACACCATTTCCAGAAGGCGTTTCGGTTCACCATATGCCACTTAAAGACTTTTTGTCTTATTGTGAGGAAATCTTACAAATCAACCACCTTTTATGCGAAGGTGGTGGACAACTCACTCAAGCTCTTGCAAAGTTGGGTCTTATAACTACAATCCACTTAACACTAGCCGGACATACGCTCATTGGAGGAAGCAGTGCCCCTGGGATTTTGGGTATCTTAGAAGAGCATTTAGAGCACTCTCTGCATTTTAATTTGACACATTTTTCACCGCTTGAGAATGGCGAATGTTTTCTCACCTATTCCTCATCAAAGTCATCAGCCTGATCACGTAGCTGTTCTAAAAGGTCTGTTCTGTCTTCGGACGCATCCATTACAGACTCTTCAATATAAAGAGCAGCGCCTTGGCGGACAGCAAGGGCTAGAGCATCACTAGGCCTAGAATCTAAAACCACAATTTTTCTCTCTGAAACCTCATTTTTCATTTCCATATACACGCGAGCATAAAAAATATCTTCTACGCGATCTGTTATAATCATTTTATTCATTTTAGCTCCCAGCATATCTAATGTTTGTGAAAACAAATCATGTGTTAGAGGTCTATCTCTTACCTCCCCTGTAAGCGTAAAATTGATCGAGGCGCCAACATGAAGATCTATAAAGAAATGAATGACTTTTTTATCATCTCCCAGAAATAAAGCACAACCTGCTTTCGTTGGTATAAGTGCTACTATTTTGATTTTTCTAAGCTTCATATATTAATATTAACATATATTGCTATTTCAGATAATTACGAGAAATCTTTACGTACTTTAATGCCCACTTTTTAATATCTCCGCGTTCTTCTTTCGTAAGAGGGCGCACAACACGAGCTGGGCTCCCAATTACTAAGGAACCTTCAGGAATAATGGTGTCTTTAGTTACTAAAGAATTCGCCCCTATAATAGACTGTTTACCAATAGATACTCCATCTAGAATGGTAGCTCCCATCCCAACAAGAACTTCATCTCCTATCGTACATGCATGGATGATAGCTGAGTGCCCAACTGTAACCAAGTCTCCAATAATACAAGGGTAATCATCTGAATTGTGTAAGACTACATTGTCTTGAATATTAGATGAGTTGCCAATTCTGATCTCATTAATGTCTCCCCTAAGCGTAGTGTTATACCATACACTACTCTTTAGACCTATTGTGACACGTCCTATAACATCTGCGCTAGAAGCTAAATAAGCACAGTCTGCAATACTCGGAGAAAAATTAAGATAAGATTCAATAGACATAAAAATATAAGCCTGTAGATTAAAACACTTTCTCATCAAAAGCCAATAAAAGATCTTCTGAAATACTATTTACACTTTCTACAATGCGTGAAATTCTCATTCTATTAGCCTCTCTTTCTTTAGTCTTAGGCTTACGCTCAAGTAAAAGCCGTTTAGCAAAAAAGTTGGCTGCATTTCTATTTATTCTAAGTATGTCTATTCTAGGCTACATTGTTTTTTCCCATATTTGTGGTGCCTTTTTTATGGGTGGAATTTGGTTTCTTTTTCCTTGCATCACAATTTATACCAAAAGAGCAAAAGCTCTTTATTCATTACGTTTAAATGAAATTTCTATCCTGCCTTCAGAAAAAGAAACATTCTTTCCAAATACCCTTAATTATCAATTGCAACTTGATTTACTTGAATTTGAACCATTAAATAACAAATCTTGGCAGTGGTTGGACAGTCACCAACACCATAGGTTTTATTGGAACCCTGAGGTCAATACAGTAGCTTCTATTTGTTTGTGTGAATTAGAAAACATCGTATTCACATACATTGTCTTCCATTCTGAGTTTTCTGATGAGACCGTCATTCGCACCACCAATTACCCCTTTGTCTCACCACTGAAGCACCAGCCAAAAAGTGTGCATAAACATGTGGCTTGTGAAGAAGTCAGTCTCGAAAATATTTTAGCTGCACATAAGCGCTTAGTTAATAGAGCTAGTAAAAAGACACATAAAATAAGTATCCCAAACCCCGAGACAGTTCATAAAAATTGGGCTGAATTTTTAGAGAAAAAAATACAATACAATCTAGATATTGGGCTAATAAAACCTGTCGGAAAGCAGTTTAAATTCACTAAGAAAGGTCTCTTCTACTTATGGGTTCAATCCGTAATCGACCTTATTAGATTGTGTTAATAAAAAAGCCTCTCCTGATTGAAGGAGAAGCTTTGAAAACTTAACTAAAGTAAATCTTCTGAGGTATGTTGTTCCAATTCGGATGATTCTTCATCATCTTTTGAGTCCTCATCTTGCACGACTCTCGCAATATCTTGTAGAAGTTCGCCTTTTGTCAGCGTAAGAAGCTTCACTCCTTGAGCAACCCTTCCTGTCAATCTCACATCAGAAACCTTAATTCTAATGGATTGACCTCCCGAAGTCATAAGCATGATGTCTTCTGTAGATGATACGGAAAGAGCTCCTACAACCTTACCTGTTTTCTCAGTGACATTCAGAGTTTTCACCCCTTTTCCACCTCGAGATTGTAATCTATATTCCTCATATTCAGAACGCTTACCAAGCCCATTTTCTGAAGCAATCAAGAGTTGTGAATCTTCTTTAACAAGAGCCATACCAACAACATAATCTCCTTCTCTCGGTCGAATCCCCATATAACCCGAGCTGTTACGACCAATGGCGCGCGCTTGCTCCTCAGGGAATTTAATACTTAGACCGTCATGCGTTACTAAAATTACTTCATCTGTTCCCGAAGTTAACCTTACATCAATAAGTTCGTTTCCTTCTTCTATATTAATGGCGTTAATGCCTGCTTTACGGAAATTTCTGTACTCGTGTAAGGCAGTCTTCTTCACCTTTCCGGACCTTGTCGCAAAGAATACAAAGCCTGCATCTTCTCTAAAGGTATCAGGTTCACCCTCTTCGTCTTTAGAATATTCTAACCTTAGAACAGCCGCAATTTTTTCTTCAGGTTGCAATTCTAAGACATTTTTGATATTTCGCCCTCTAGAAGCCCTTGGAGCTTCAGGCACATCATATACACGCTTTACATACACTCTTCCCGTATTGGTAAAGAGCATTAAATAATCATGTGCCTGTGCTGAGAACAGGTGTTCTACAAAGTCATTCTGCTCATCTTCATCCCATGAGCGCGTTTCCATACCTCTGACACCTTTTCCTCCGCGAGCCTGCACGCGATATTCATCTGCACTCGTTCGCTTGATATATCCACTATGAGAAAGGGTAACAATAAAGGAATCGTTTGCAATGAGATCCTCGATGGCAATCTCACCAGCATCAGGCAAAATAGGACAACGACGAGGGTTTCCATGCTTCTCCTTAATCTCAAGCAACTCTTCTTTAATAATGGTTAGCACTCGTTGTTCACTACCGAGAATGTCAAGATAGTCTTTAATACGCTCCATAATTTCAAGGTATTCTTTACGACTTTTCTCAACCTCTTCTTCGGTAAACTGGTAAGCCCGTAGGTTTACTACAGCAGCAGCCTGACGCTCAGAAAAGACATAGTTTTCGCCTTGAAGGTGCGGTTGTCCATGCAAAATCACTCCCAGAGATTCCGCATCTGAAATCGTAAGCTCATATGCCTTAACCCAGTCCATAGCGTCTTCTCGGTTCTTAGTTGTAGAGATGCTATCTAAGAATTCCTTACTACGAGTGGCATGCTTAGCGATCATGTAACTCTCCAAAATCTCACATGTTCGTTTCGCTTCTGAGAGAAGGTGCTTTGTCCGCCTGATGACTACTTCTCGCCTATGATCAATAAAACAAGATAATGCGTCCATGACAGATAGCTGCCTTGGTCTCCGTTGATCAATCGCAAGCATATTAACACCAAAGGACGTTTCCAATGCAGTGAGTTTGAAAAGTTGATTTTTGACAACCTCAGGATTAGAATCTCTTTTGAGTGTAATCTCAATTCTGGTTTGTTCATCAGACAGATCACGCATTGCAGAAATATCTACCAGAACCTTCTCTCGTACAAGTTCTGAAATACGTTCTTGGAGCGTGGCTCGGTTCACACCATGAGGAACATGAGTGATAATAAGTTGCGGACTTTTTCCTACGGTTTCAACTATCTCAATACGACCACGCATCTTGATACTTCCCCGCCCAGTTCTAAAGTAATTATCTATACCTTTAAATCCAATGATATCACACTCATTAGCGAAGTCTGGACCTTTGACGATTTGCTTAAGCTCTTCAACCGTAAGGTCTGGATTATCAATCATACTACAGACCCCGTCAATACACTCAGACAAGTTATGCGCGGGAATATTAGTCGCCATGCCCACAGCAATACCTGTTCCGCCATTAACTAAGAGGTTAGGAATAGAAGACGGCAAAACAGTTGGCTCACTTCCGTTCTCATCGTACGTAGTTTGCATGTCAACAGTCTTCTTATCAAGATCTGTCATCATAAGAGAGCCCATGTGAGTCATGCGAGCTTCAGTATATCGCATAGCAGCCGCAGCATCTCCTTCTACCGAACCAAAGTTCCCTTGTCCGTCAATAAGAGTCTCTCTCATAGTCCATGGTTGAGCCATGTTGACTAATGTAGAGTAAATAGAAGAATCCCCATGAGGGTGATATTTACCCATTGTGTCACCCACGATACGAGCACACTTGAGGTGAGCCTTCGAAGGAGTCAAAGATAAGTCGTTATGCATTGCATAGAGGACACGTCGTTGCGAGGGTTTCAATCCATCACGTGCATCTGGCAAAGCCCGAGAAACGATAACCGACATCGAATAGTCGAGAAACGACTTCGACATCTCATCGGCAACGTTAATTGATTTTATGTGATCGTTGGACATTACTTATATAAATTTAACATGTTAGTTACCTTGTATTATACGTCTAAGTTTCTCACATTTAACGCATTATCTTCGATGAAGCGCTTTCGAGGCTCCACCACTTCTCCCATAAGGATATCAAACATCTTATCGGCTTCGACATGATTTTCTTCATTAAATTGCACTTGTAAGAGCGTACGCGTCTCAGGATCCATTGTTGTATTGTACAACTCCTTAGCATTCATCTCTCCTAGCCCTTTAAATCGCTGAATTCTCATTCCTTGCTTACCGACATCTAAGGTTTTCTCAAATATTTCAAATAGATTAAAAATTGGAAAAGCCGTCTCGACTCCCTTGTCTTCCTGAACAAGCGTGTACAATGGGCGATCTTCATTATAGAAGAATTCCGTTTGTAATCCCAAGTCTTTCAACTGTGTAAGGAGTTTATCAATCACAACGGATTCATGGAGCTCATACTTAATGGCTCTACGGATTTGATTATTGTATTGCGCTTTGTATTCTACAATTTCCTCATCCGTGAGCACCTCGCCTAAGAGCATTAAATCTTTATTCTGCTGGGCAAACGCTAGCAATGCCTTCTCGTCTTGTAGATAGAGCACTTCTTCATCATTTCCAGTTCTTACACGAAGTAGAAACTCAGGTAATTTCCCTTCATGACGATGCTCTAATAACGCTTGGAATGAACCACCATGACCTTCAATACTTGAGGTAAAGCGTAAAAGTTGACCTAGACATTCTAAAACCTCAATCAGGTTCTCAGGGGTCACAACAGTCTCACCTTCGAGAGTCCTAAGCTCGACTTCACTTGCTCCAAGGTTCATTAAAATCGCATTCAAAGCTGCATCGTCAGCTACATACTCTTCACGCTTCTTACGAGTTACTTTATAAAGAGGAGGTTGTGCTATGTAAAGATAACCAGCCTTAACAAGCTCAGGCATATGGCGACAGAAAAAGGTAAGAAGAAGTGTTCTAATGTGAGATCCATCCACATCAGCATCTGTCATGATAATGATCTTGTGATATCTTACTTTCTCCAATTGAAACGCACCTTCTTGATCTCCTTCGCCAATGCCAGCCCCAATCGCAGTAATCATTGATTGGATCTCCTTATTTGCTAAAGCCTTATGTAAACGAGCCTTCTCCACATTAATAACCTTTCCGCGTAATGGCAGAATAGCTTGATTAATCCGGTTTCGGCCCGACTTAGCAGACCCTCCAGCAGAGTCACCCTCCACTATATAAATTTCAGATTTTGCAGGATCCCTTTCGGAACAATCAGCTAATTTCCCAGGTAATCCTCCACCCGACAAGGCTGTCTTCCGAACAGTCTCTCTGGCCTTTCTAGCGGCTTCACGTGCTTGTGCTGCATTCACTGCCTTTAAAATAGCAGTTTTAGCAATATCTGGATTTTCCTCAAAGAAACGCTGCAAGCCTTCATAAACAATCGACCCAACAACACCTTCAATCTCAGAGTTCACAAGTTTATCCTTTGTCTGAGAGCTAAAGCGAGGGTTTGGCATCTTTACGGAAATCACACATACAAGTCCTTCTCTCACGTCATCTCCATTCAGAGCTGGATCTTTATCCTTTAGAAGTTTGTTTGCTTTTGCATAAGCG
>CAYUKP010000095.1:0-7530 GCA_964445335.1 uncultured Verrucomicrobiales bacterium | reverse complement strand
TCTCTAGGTAATCGAGGCGTTGCAATTGAAGCTCCTGAGCCGCCGACAGACGGGCTGCATCCTCCCACCACCAGCTCATCCAACCTTGGATATATTCCGTTGGTCTATATTCGCTCTGTGGCGACAGCCACTCCACCTCAGTCGCCATCAGCAGAGGAGTCGCCCCGCCACCAGAGAAGCCCACCATCACCCCAGCCGATGCCAATTGGCGCATGGCAGCTTGCGTGATCGAGGTTCCTGTCCCGAGGATGATGCAGGTGGTGTTAGCGATCGGGATATTCCAATACCGATTCTCCTTTGCATGCTCATCCTCCATGAGATACAGCACCCGCCCATCCTTCTGCATCACGCGGCACTTCTCCAAGTAATAGAGATTTGCCCGCTTAGAATGCAAAATCGCCTTTAAGTTCTCCACCTGTTCCATGACATCAGCTAGTAAATTCCACCCTAAAACATCGGCACCGTCGCCCCATTCTGACTCAACCCATACGAATTAAACGTCCCAGAGACAGGCGCGTCTACCTCGGTCTTTTGGATAAAGAGGGGAACGTCTTTCTGGTTTGTGCTTTTACTAGCCACCCAAATGAAAGGGAGGTTTGTAGATTGCTTGGCCCTAGGGTTCTTTTTAAGCTCTGCGAGGGCGATTTCATAAGTTGGAAAGTTGCCTCGTTTGACTTGACGTCGTGCGGTGCTTTCTAGGTTGGTTTTTACACGCTTGCGTGAAAAGCAGACATGTGACGCACCTTCTGGAACAGATTGGATCTGTCCCAGGCGCAAATAATCCTTCACGCTCTTCAGCCTCCCTCCTAAGTCCAACCTCTTTAAGTCTTCTACAGTGGGGGCAAACACCCGAATAGTGTAATCCAGGTCATTGAGTGCACTATGATAATTCGGAAAGCTCACCCCGAAACGTATAGCGGTGGGCTTTGCGTTGTCTGACGCCAACTCTTTCTCCGTATTGACAAAGGCATAGTGAAGTTGTCCAAACACCGTATCCCGCAACTTATGCCGAGGGATTTCAGGGTTTGGATAAATGTAGAGCTCTTGATAGTTCATTATTTATTGCTTTGGAAGAGGCCACCACGAATTAAGTTCGCCACGATATAACACTGATCCTGTGTTGAGATTTCTTTATCATTCACCCAACCAGTCATTAAGGTGTAGAGGTCATTCTTAGAAGGGCGATACGCCTTACCTCGTTGAGTCACCGCTCCAAAAGGTTCCGCTGCAATGGGGAGTGCATCTGCATCCCCATGCCAGTTATCGACTGTGCGCAGGGCGTTGCCGACCTTTACGCTGTGCATTGCCGCACAACTTTCGAGTTGGAAGAGAACTTTTCCATTCTCGCCCATATTCATTTTTTGGGACGGAAAGACATGTTGCCCTTTCCCGAGTTTCACAAATGCCTCGACTTCAATAATCGTGCAGTTGTTGGCATCCGCTTTGAGTCCTTCCTGAATTGCTTCACTAAGAGGAGCTAGCTGATCTGAGCTGTTAGAAAAGTCTTGTAGACTGAAGTCGTAAGCATCAAATGTGAGAGTTTCTCCCCCCTTGACTGTGGCGTGAATTTCTATCTCCTCAGCCCCGACTCGGTTTCTCCAGAGAAATCGTCCATTGGCAATATTATAAGCGTAACGGTGTGCTAGAGTCTCTATTCCTTCAGATTCCTTGAAGTCTAGAACCTTACTGGTAATAGCGTTCTCAAACTCAGGTGAGTTACAGGAAAAGGGGGCACCTAGGTTACCAATTACACGGAGAGAGAAAGTGAGTCGGAGCGTATCAGTTTCTTGAAAAAGATTGGCATCATCACTATCAGACGCAACGGGATTAGGTTGATTTTTTTTGTCATCGTCAATACCTTGAGAACTTTGAGTAGACCTGTTTTGACGTTTGGTAATTGGGATTTTGCGCCATTCACAAGAGAGTCTTGATTCCCAGTCTCCAGCATACATGAGAGCATCGGAGACTTCTAACTTGCGATCAAAGGCGAGGACATTAGGTAGTTTAATAGACATAAGGTAAATTAAGAATATGTTTGGGTTGAATAAGGATTAAAGGAAGGCTCACTTAAGAGCCTGTTGAAAAGGGTTAGAGGAAGATGTCATTGTCATCCTCCTCGTCGTTGGAATCAGAAGGCTCAATAAAGGGGAGTTCCTGCTTACAGAGGTACCAAGGGTTCTCGTAATTATAATGCCACAAGATAGATTCCAGGCTTTCTATTTTGTGCGGACTACGCCATTCGCCGATACTGTGGACAGCCTCGACAAAGCATACAGGAGTTTCATGGTCACGCGTATTGGCGACTTCGTGGTTTTCATAGACCTTAGAAATCGCCTTGTAACCAGTCATGAGAGGAACAAGGAAACCGGGGGCAGGTTTTGGTAAAACCTCCCACTGGGCTGGACTTTTCTCTGAAGGTTGAAGGTAGTCTTTCCATTGAGCGAGGAGTTTCTTTAGCTTCTTGTCCTCGGCTATTTTCTCAAAGTGCTGCACGAGAGCCTGAGGGATTGTTGTAGGAGAATAGGGCTTGACCTTTAAGTGCGACTGCCAAGCGTCTTGTAATGCTTCGTCTTTTGTCTGCTCTATATATTTAGAAATGAGGTCATGATTCGGACGAGCAGCTTGCTTGAGAGCCGAGAAGTCTAGCCAAGCTTGGAGAAAATCCGCCTCAGGATTGTTATCCTGTAAATTCTCATAATGTTCCGAAAGATAGTTCGGACGTTCTATAAGCACGAATCCAGGCATGAGCTTACGTTTAATGTCCTTAGGCTCTGTAAGCAGAGAGATCTCACCGATCTCCAAGATCAACCCACCCGCTAGTTTTTGTGTCAATGCACAACTCTCTATGAAGTGTATGAAAGATTCTTTTCGGTGGCCAACATTGCCTTTAATGCCAATCACTAGAGAGATCGTCATATTCATTTTCCCTTCTTCAATGATAGGAGGGCTTGCAGATTTGTTGTTACTATCCTGCAGATAAGGTTGATAGCGGTGTTGGCTAAAAGATTTGTCATATTGCCCGAAGGTATGCGTCTCTTGCTGGTGCGAAATGACTCCACATCCTTGTAAAGTGATGTCTACTAAAGAGTCCTGAGACGCAAGTTTGCGTTCGATCGCATGTGTAAATCCCAGAAAATGGGTGATCGCAGGAAAACCCCAAGTAAATCCAGCAATTGCGTTCGCATTCTGGACTTTGATTCGATTGAGTAAGAGATAAGTCATGAGTGATTAGTCAAGGAGTTCATTAAAGGTGCGAAAGTTTTCCTTTGTCATTTTGATCCATAGGCGTTGTTGCTCTTTTCCTAGATTGAGACCTTTCTCTCGTTTGTTGAGCTGAGAGTTTAGCCAATTGGCAAAGTCAACTACGACTTCGGCCTTGTAGTCACTGGTTTGCCGTCCCTTCACAAATTCTTCATCTTTACGGTGAGGATCGAGCCAGTATTGATGGGTTAGTTTGAGATCCGATTCTTGTGACCAGCTAGGCTCTAAGGAGTGGATACGTAAGACGTAGTTGCAGAGACTATCGACTAACTGATTAACCAGATTTTCTAATTTTGCATACTTGTCAGGATGCCTTTGGCTCAGCCCTGCGAGTTCATACCCGATGAGATAAGCGGCGATAATATCGAGACAGGTCTGAGTCTGTGAATAATAGGCATATTCTCCACTAAAGAGAGAGTGTTTATTGGGTGGCTTAAGGTTCGACGTCCATATAGGTGGCTGGCTACTAAAGAGGTGAATCTTACCTCCGCTTCGTCCCCCATTAAGCACGGAAACATTTTGTGGCTGGCTTTGAACCGTTTTTAGCTTCGCTGAATGAGGAAAGCTTACCGTTTTCGTCTCACTATATTTTGCTTTTTGCCGTTGCTTGTTGGCTTTATCATAAGGTTTGCGCGATTCTTTATCAAAGTAGGTTAGATGAAGAGCTTGTAGCAAAGAGGAGGACTTTAAGACCTGTAGGAGATGATAGTTCTCTTCTACAGGGAAGTACACCTGTTTAAGGAGAGAATCAGAATGTGGCGTTTTTTCATAACGCCTTTTTAATACATCATGCCAAGTATCTGCTTCCGCTTCATTTAGCGCAAAAGGAGCTAAGATAGTCTGATGACCCGCTTGCAATGCATTGAAAAGTATCTGGCCGTTCTGCTTTAAAAGGAAAAACTTCACATAATTTGAAAGGGCTGCATTGTCATATGTTCCATCAAATGTTGCTTTGACTGAAGTGGAAGAAAGATAGGATGTATTGTGTTCATCTAATCTCAAGTCTACTAGCGAACTCGATTTGCTACTTGAGTGGGTTAACTTGGCAATGTGTGTTGCAGGAGATAAGCCATCACAAATACTCACGAGGTAGTTCAGGTAGATATTTTCTGGAGTTCTTTTATCGACTTCCTTTGTGAATGGTTCACCTAACTTTTTAGCAAGGCTTTGGACTTTCTTAGTATCAGAAAGCTTGCCTTCGTTGAGAATGAAGCTTGAGATGACAGTTTGCCATGATTGAGGTTGGTTTGGCGTGGATTGATCTTCCATGGTTAGATTTCTTTAAAGATTCCGAGTTGAGGATGATACTGCCAATTGGGCGCGTCATCATTGTAGTTTATTAGGGTGAGTTCGCCGTATCGTTTGGTCATTGTCTCATATGTTAAAGAGCTGGATGATAGACGTTGATAGAGGGTCTTCATAATGTATTGAGGGCTTAAGTGAAACCAGCAGGCGTCCGAAGGGACTGCATCCACTGGGAGAGATGATATATCCGTTGATTCGACGTAGATCTTCTCTTTATTAATAGCTTTTGGATTGATCTGAAACCAACTGGGGGAGTCACCTTCATGTTGCATGAGGAGGCAGTAACGGTCTCCCTCCTTAGAAGCGCGAAACCGCTCTACAAGCTGTAAGTTACCACACCAAGTTGGTTGGGTTTCCCACCATTTATTTGCGATAGAAGTCTTACTGATAAGCACATCCTTGGTTGCCTTATGCTCTAAATCACTGAGACTCTGAGGCTCTGTAATTTTGCCTCC
Organism: uncultured Verrucomicrobiales bacterium; assembly: GCA_964445335.1. Taxonomy (GTDB): domain Bacteria; phylum Verrucomicrobiota; class Verrucomicrobiia; order Verrucomicrobiales; family Akkermansiaceae; genus WTJZ01. The sequence goes on along the minus strand of CAYUKP010000095.1, from coordinate 2,509 downwards.
AGGTCGAATGCGTTCAACCGAATTAATAACCTCGTAAGAGGCTGGGGCTAATATCTGGGTGAGGTCTGAGCTAGGCATTCTGAGAGTAGAACTCTCAAAGCCAGGTTTGGTAAAACAAGGGGTTTTCCCTTTTAAACCTTTATAGTTATGTTGAAGAATCAAGACATTAGGTTGCTCTATCGAGTGCTCCTTATTCGACCGGTGGCGTAAGACCCGTCCCGCAAGCTGAATAATAGAACGCATAGAGCTGGGTTCTGCAATCGCCCAATCATAATCATGATCACGCCCTACTTCGGCTACGGGTGAAGCGAGCACAACAAAGATGTGGCGCGTGCAATCGGGAAAGGCCGCAAACTTGGAGACAATATCAGGGTGACTCCAGATGGCTTCCTCATCATTACGCTTAAGAACCGAGTCGAGTTTGCTCTCAAGATACGAACGAACCGCAAGAGGGAATCTGCTATGATAAACACAATAATGAATGTGTGTGTTCTCCTCATTAGGCATCGACATTAACCGCTGAGCAACCGCTACTAGAGGGTCAATATTTGCCATTCTCACAAGGCCAATAGAGAGGGAAATACCGTCCTTCTCTAAAGCATGGTTGTCATGTAAACGAGAAATTCCTCCTTTAAGAGTGGTTGCCAACTCATTAAGAATCAGCTCTGGTTCATCAGAGGAGCTGGATTCAATAGGGAGTAAAGCCCCTCGTTTTAGGGTAGGAAGTTTTTGTAGGGCATTGATACGGCTCGTAACAAAATCGTTGTGTTGTTTTGCATAGGATTTTTCATCTTCTATCGAAGTATATGTTGACCCGAACTCATCAAACCAAGCACAAGCGATGGGGGGAGCGTCTGAAGGGGTGGCGGTATGCGCTCTAAGGTAATCTTCACGCCCTTGTTTATAAGATCTAAAGAGAGCGTTGATTAGGGCTGGAGGCATGGTCGCAGAGGAAAGCAAAACCCTTCCTCCTAGCATTCCTGACCAGTTGACGAGACGTGAGAGCGCGGGCAGGTCTTCTAATCCAAAGTCATCAGGCTCATCGAGAATAAGGTCTGAGGTGAGTAGTCGCAACATGGGGCCGATTTGCTTCCCCCCACGTAGTCCCTCTGTCGCGGGGATGAGATGATCAATCGTGCTAACTAGGACAGGTGCATTGAGTAGTTTCTCAATTCGTTCATCTTCTTTAGTCCATTTAGATAGGTTGTGCTTGATGACACTCACATTATTGGGAGCAATGGTCACGTCTGTCAGTTCGTGGGAGGAATCACTGCCTACACTCTCATGAGAATCTTCTGTCTGTTGCTCATCAATTGAAAGATCATAAAGCTCTTTGATGGCTGTCCCTCCGATGAGGGTAGCGAGCTGGCTATCATCTAGTTCTAAATCATCTCTAAACGAGGTGCCCGTTTGTAACGTTAACGTTCTCAACCCTAAGGCCACATTGAAACGAGTCGAACCAAGGGCGTGCAAGATTTTTGCATTGGCGATTGTTTTGCCTTTTCCCGTGGATGCCATATTGACCCCAAAGAACCCCTCTTTCGGCGCGTGGGTTTTAATCTTTTTTGCCACCTTAATGGTGTCATTTTGCCAGCCAAACTTTTTAAATAAGGGATCTTTTTTATCCAGTTTTTTAGAGAGTAAGGAATCTTTGCTCAGTTCCAGTTCAGGAAGCGAAGCACTCAGGCCTGGTAAGGCTGTAACAATTTCTCTCGCTGCTTTTGCTACCCCAATATTGTGTTCATCGAGCTTTTGTTTAGGTTGTCTAAAATTGGAAAGGTTCGCAAGCGGTGCATAAGAGGCGTCTTGGTCAGCATCGTTTGAAGAACCTCTGGAATACGAGTGATCCCCAAGCATCAACGCGAGACGTGTAAGGTGGGCAGTATAGCGTTGTTCCAGAAGATCTTTTAGTGAGGGTGTTTGGTGAAGAATAGTGAGCGCTTGCTCCGCCTGCTCCATTGCGTGACGACGCCATTTTTTACTCTTATGGGGCAATTCTGCACTAAACTTCTGCACTTGTTGGCGTCGCTCCTGATCGGTATCTGTTAAGACTTGTGGTGAGTTCCAACTAGGGGAAAAGTTTGAACTTAACCATTGGTCAATATACTCCATTTCAAATTCGCTTTTATCTGGAGCTACTGGAATTCGGTGATGTGACACAATGAGCCAAGACACCAGTTGAGCTAATGGAGGATACGTTGTAAGGTTTGGAGGAGAAAAGAAATCAATCTCAGCTAAGGAGTCTTGAGATAGTCTAGTGGTTTCACTTTCAATAGATTCTAACGCGTCTAACCATTCTTTATCCGAGGAAGCTTTGTTTATAAAATGATCAAAAATCAGGCACGAAATCCATTCATGACGCAAAGGCTCAGAGTTTTTTCCTTTATGTTTTGTTTGGAGCTTTTCCTGAAAGAGGTCGTTAGCCTTACCGAAATCATGAAAGAGTCCTGCAAGACTAACTGCGACTTTCATTAGCCTCAAATATTTCCATTTCTCAGCATCCATGAAT
>CAYUKP010000094.1:0-7744 GCA_964445335.1 uncultured Verrucomicrobiales bacterium | reverse complement strand
TACGGAGGATAGAACCTAAGGGGTAATTATCGAGGCCTTGTTCAGTAAGCCCTCATTAGAACGATGAGGAAACTGCTCCTAAAATTTATTTTTGTAGGCTTTTTATATGTTGTGAGAGCCTTTTATTCGTTTCAAATGCAGGACGTAATTTATCGAGGTGACGTGTGGCAGCTTTTTTAAGGTGTGGGTTTACAATGTTATCTAAAGCCAAGTTTGCATTTTCAAACTCAACTTTGGCAATACTTTGAATATAATTGACGAGAACATGATCATAGAACTCTTGTTGGTGAAAGTCAGCTAAGGAGCTATTTTTTTGTTCTGTTGTTAAAAACGAGTCTAAGTAATCTGTATCATTCAGTGTATTGACTACCAGTTCGGGGTTAGTTTTTGCGGTAGAGGCAAATAGAGAGCCAACTATTTGGGGGGCGAGGTCTGATTGAGATAGATTTAAAGTTGTGAGCCATTTCATTTGATTCTCAGCCATATGTTTCGGGGTGTTTAATAAAAAGGGAATGAGGCAGGCTTGAACTTGGGTGTTGTCCATGTTCCTTTTAAAGTATCCATGAACGGAATCTCTACACTGCTCAGTAAAATGGACAGTCAATTTGTGAGCCAGAATTCCTCTATCTTCGCCTAATGCATCTCCCCATTTTAAAAATGCTTCTTGATTCAGGCTGGTATTTTCCATGTAAACAGACGAGAGAAGGGAAAGGCGATGGGAGAAGGTGAGCTCTTCTTTACAGTTTTCACAATCATTTAAGCAGGCTTGAGTGTCAGTCTTAAGCCAAGCCTCGATGACGTTAAATTCGATTTTATTGAGTTCTTTTGGGGACTTAGCTTGTGCTGAAAATTGGAGATAGGCACTGTAGAGCCCCTGATCTATCGACTCTTCAGCTAATTCATTCAGTAGTGCTACTGTTTTACTTGGATGTAACTTATATTGTTTATCAAACTTTTTAGCGAGATCTCTTAATAATTCACTTTCCTGAGTTTCTAAGAGTAGAGTAAGTTCATTTATGGTGAAATCAAAAATCTCTTTTTGATCAAAAAAGGAGGAGAGGTTTGTTTCCGTGATTGGGCGAGACCTTTTGGTATCCGTATGTCTGTCGTGTTGCTGTGTTTCTGTATTGGAAGGTTTTTCACTAAGAGGAGCAGATTTATTTAGGCAACTAAAAATACATACGAGAATAACGTTGAGTGTTAAAAGGCATAAGGTGATTTTAGACATTGTGGCGTAACAAAGAGAGTAATGCGTTAAGTTTGAGAGAGATTATTTCTTTTAAATCATAAACCCTATCCCCATGGGTAAACCTGACGAACGGGCGGGGTTTGTATATTTTATTATGCTTAATTTGATGTGGGAGACTGCTGATTGAATGACTCGACTTTTGACTCTTGATGTTCACTTGCTAAATCATCAGGGGTTCTTTCAGTTCTACATGTTATGCCACTATTGGCTGCATTGAGTTTGTTTAAATCGATCTCAGCTACAACCCATTCTCCCTTGATATTAGGGCGCCCCGTAATATCAATGAGTTTATCTGAATCAATAGGGATCTCAACAGACCAACTTTTACCACACATTCCTACATAAACCGAGGCCTCAGGGTTTCCTTTGAGGTGTCCAGAAAAAGAGCCGAACATTTCTCCTGACTGAGGAAGGTATATTTTCTCTTTAGGGACGATGATTTCATAGGTTTTACCTTCAAGGCCAGGCACTTCAATACTGCTCTTTTTTTTATTCAGTAGGAGCTTAGCATTCTCAAAAAAAGGTTCCTTAAGGTAGACCAATTCGCGTTGGGTAGTCCATTCGTTCTCTCGTTGTAGCCGAGCTTTTATCTTGGAGTTACTGGCGATAAGGTCTAAATCTTTATCTCCCTTTAGATTTTTTCCTGTCCAACCAAAGTTTGAGGTGGCTAGTGTTTCAGGTAAAGGGTGGGGATAGAGTTGCCAACGCTCAACAGGTTCTGGAGTCATGCGTTCTTCCCTTCTTTGGCGAACTCTTGTGCGATAGTTATCTATAAATTGGGGGAGATCATCTCTCTCTAGCACGTGCTTGGTGTAAGTGGCGGTTTGTCTTGCCGTCTTGAATGTAAGAGAGGTTGAATCTGAGCTTGAAATATTTTGATTGTTTAGAGCAGAGGTCTTAAAGCAAATTATTATGAGTAATACTATGGTGATCCCGATAAGGGAATAATCAAGTTTAGAAAGAGACATGGTAGAGAGATGCTTTAAGGTGTATAAATTTTCAGAGAGAGATTGAATTTCTAAACTTTAAACGAAAGAGCTTCTGTAAGTTTCTGATTTGAACCTTTTCGGCAGACAGCTTTTCTTTCTCCTCGGGAGTTGTTTATGTGATCCAAATAGGTATAGAGTGATTTCCGTTTCGGAAAGAGAAATCAGCTCTAAAACCCTCTTTGTCTAGGTCTCTATAAGTCCTCCGAAGTTATTGTTTCATTCTTAAATGGCTTGTAAGTTCTTTATAAATTTTTGTTTTTGAGTCAATTTAAGTAATAGGTATATAAGGCATTAATCCAAGTTTGTGCTGATTATGTTTTTATGCATATAAATATAATCGACATTACTTTGATCTTCATCTCCCATCCAACCGTACTGTGATGTATACCAATTTTTATCTGAGAAATAGTTTTTTCGGATGGATTTATGATAGACTGACCGCATGACAGAAAATCTTCTTCTGTTGCTTCTCCAGCGTTCATTGTGTTCACACCCAAAGTTGTGTCCAAACTCATGAGTTGTTGTGGTTTCATCTATGCTACCGTGAGAAACTATTGAAAAGGGTATGAATAAAGATTGTAACCCGGCTATCCCATTCGGATCTTCAGAAAATGCTGAGTCATTGCGATCAAATACAAATTGAGTCATATTACAATTAAAGGTTTCTCTTAGAGTGGGGCCATCATAATAAGCATGGCCAATTACTTCACCATCACTATAAGTGAGTCTTCGAAACTCAACGTCTCCCCCTTCATAGGTTCCTGAAATAATCTTATTCATATCATCATAGATCGTATCTGGGTCTGTACCACTGCCTGCACCGTAGTCTTCCGTATAACCATAAACACCGATATCAAAACTGACTCCTACAGCGTCAAATGCCTCTTCCACTTTTGAATATCCTTGAAGTATTTCTGACACTACATTGCTATTACTATCGAGTTCATCTCTTGTGGCGTTGTTCCAGATGTAGGCTAATGTAATATGAGCATCATTATAAGGGTTAGGAAAATCAATTGTTAAATCATAAGTTTTCTCAGCTACATTTCCTTCTTCATCAGTAACTTTTAGTTTTAAGGTGTGAATTGTGTCGTCGGCTTTATAGTCTCTGAATTCTTCATCTGTGCGGTAATAGTTACCATAGATATTTAGATTTTGACTATTCGCTTGAGGGTTTAGCACTAGATTTCTAATAATACTAAATGCTCCTGTATTCGAACTGGGATTGATTTTTGTGTCATCTAGCCAAACTTCCCACGTATGTTTGCCTGTCCCTCCAAAGGTGTTTATTTCCATATGAGTATATCGATCTACAGGAATAGAGTTTAGACTTAACTGTTCGAATTGGATAATGGTCAGATTTTCGTGATCTACTTGGATTTCCATCTCAATATTCCCTTCTTTTCCTGAGGAGTCGGTTACACGGAGCATGTAGCTTTTAGAAGTAATGCCTCCGGCTGATTCATTTAAGGTAGGGACTCCGTGCACTCTGATCATTTGGCTGTCGATCGTATTAATGCTCAATCCTTGTCCAATATCAAGAAGCTCAGAAGAAATTGTTTTATACGCTACCTTGCCTTTTCTTCGAATTTGCCAAGTTAGGTTACTGTTATGGTTGTGGGCGTAAATGTTTTCAGAATAATAGTCTAGAGCAACTGCGGGCTCAATATTTTCTAAGTTAATATTTATGTGATTGCTCGCTTCAAGGGTGGAGAGATCTACTGTGAGTTCGAGCTCGGTGGATGCAGTCGCTCCACTGCTATCGGTTGCAACAACCGTATAGGTTTGCTTGACTTCTGAGATGTTATTCATGAGGTGGTTACTGCTTGCAATAGGGTACCCTAAGAGGCGGAGCTTATTATTAGATCCAGGTCTAAAGGCTTCTAGACCACAGATTAATGTCGCAGGATTTGCGCGAGTAGCTGTGACTAATTCTGATGGAGTGGGGCCAATTTGCCACGTGACATCACCTGTATTATTACTACAGGAAATACGAGCGACATATTGAGAGCCGTATTGGGCGACAGGCAGACTAGTAGTTGTGATCGTAAGGTTATTACTCTGAGTATTCGTTACCCCTACAATGTTTTGACCTTGGCCTGTATTACTACCTCCTACATTTTGATTTGAGCCACCAAAGCCTCCTGTAATGTTAGAGCTGGTAAGTTCTCCAGTTCCTCTGCCACTTGGTTCGCCTCCGTAAACAGCGCCAAACCATTGGTCTGCTACGATATTTAAGGCCATTTCTGAGAAGTGGACTCCATCATATCGCATAAAAGAGCCTGTGAGAGAGTCAGTATCCGCTCCTTTATGCACCCCAGAAATTGAACTAATAACCATTTCTTGTCCTATTGGTCTGACCACTAGAGAAACATACCAAGGTACTGTCCAGCCCGCGTCTTCTCGTGATTGTTCGATCACCTTGGTGAGGGCTGCCGCATAAGCATCATCTGAGGTGCGCAGATCAGCCTCTCCTTGGTGCCATAAAATCGCTCTAAATCCTGTAGGTTTAAGCAGAGAGATCGCGGCGTTCAAATGGTGGTAATTGAGTTCTGTTTCTTGAATAGATGTGCCGATTTGAGGATGGTCTGGTGTCCAAGAATAAACATTTGATCCTCCATCTCCTACGACTGCAAAGGCACATGGAATATTGTGATCATTGGCTATATAGTCTCCAAGAATAGGCCAATACGAACCTTTGCCCCCTCCGTCAGGATCATACGAAGGGTTTCCTGGCCCGTCTGCAGCATGACTCCATGTCCCATCAATGACATTGCACCAGCTGACTTCTTCATACATTGCTGTTTGTCTTCTCTGACCAAAGTTGGCTGAATTCGATTGCCCTGCGGTAATAAACACATCTCCTACGCCTATGTGATCTATCGTAATTGTATTAAGAACTTGTCCATTCGCATTCAAAGAGCGAAGCGAAACTTCATACCAACCCGTTGACAGGGCATAACTTCCTTCATATCTAGTAGAAGTGGGTTTTGCAATATCTATCCAAGAGCTCGTATTGGTTGCATTATTGAGATCTGTTACTTTTAATTGTATTGTCTTTACTGTTCCGGCACAACTTCCTGTAAACTTCACATCCGTCGTATCGTTGCTTAGTGAGCGTTGGACTACTTGACGATCACTAAGGTTAACAGAAAGTGCTGAGTTTCCGGTGTTTAAGATGCTCGCTTTAGTGGCAGTCCAGCTGGTTTGTGCCACACCTCCTAAGGAAGTGCTACCAACGGAAAGTTGTACGTTATCAAAGTCTACCGCAGCCCCAGGACCAGCATTGGTTCCTGATCCAATTTGAACACCTATTTGACCGGTGTCTCCTGCTTGTGCGGTGTAAGTCAGAGGAATCGTCTTAAAAGTTCCTGCAGCTGGTCCACTGAGACTTCCCACTATTCTGACAGGAGTATTACCCGAGAGTAAACGGATTTGATACCCTGCAAAGGTGCTGCGACCTGAGCCTCGGCGACCAACATCTACCGTTAAATAATACGTTTGACCTGGCTTCATGTTTACATTCAAGCGCTGAACAATATTATTGCGTGTTCCTGCTGTATTAGAAACCATATAAAGCACATTACTCCCCGTAACCCCTGAGGTATACACTGAGCTACTAGGTTTAAAGACCCCAACGTCTGTATTCTCACTAGAGCCAATCTCCGTCCACGGTGAAATATCCCTAGCCACTCCACTCCCGACACTAATGTCATCAAACGAGGGGTTTCCAAGGGTAGAGCTCGTTCCTTCGGGGACATCTGACAAACTTGTACCTGAGCTAGCACCCAAAGCAGAAACCGCTAATGAGTTGCCTCCTAAAGAGGTGCTTCCAACGGATAATCGTACATTGTCAAAGTCTACGGATGCCCCAGATCCCGCATTGGTTCCAGATCCAAATTGAACGCCAATCTGCCCTGTGTCACCAGCCTTCGCGGTGTAGGTGAGGGGGATGGTTTTGAAGGTTCCAGCATTTGGGCCACTCAAACTACTGACTTGTTTGACGAAACGGTTTCCAGAAAGGAGACAAATTTGATATCCCGCAAAGGTGCTTCTGCCTGAACTACGGCGTCCGACGTCCACCGTTAAAGTATAGGTTTGTCCAGGCTCCATCTGTCTATTTAAGCGCTGCACGACATTATTGCGTTTTCCCGCAACATTAGAGACCATATAGAGAACATTATTGCCTGAAACGCCCGAGGAATAGATTGAGCTATTAGGCCTGAAAATTCCCACATCGGTATTGTCAGTAGAGCCGGTTACCGTCCACGGAGAAGTATCTCTAGAGACGCCACTACCAACGCTAGTGTCCTCAAAGGACGTGTTCTCAAGGGTGGAGGTGGTTCCTGTAGGGACTTCTGATAAACTTGTGCCTAGGCTTATGCTTGAGCTAAGATTAAGCTCAGTATCGCCTACTGATAATCGGACATTATCAAAGTCCACTGCTGCTCCAGGTCCAGCATTCGTCCCCGAACCAAACTGTACTCCTAGGTTACCTGTGTTGCCAGTCTTCGCTACATAAGTTAATGTGACCTCCCCAAAGGAGCCTTGCTCACCTGGTGCGGTCAAGCTTCCCACGGTTTTAACAGCCGAACCACCTGAGAGTAAACGAATTTGATACCCTGCAAAGTTTGTGCGAGATCCTCCTGAGCGTTGTCCTACATTGACCTTGAGAGTATACTTTTCACCAGGAACCATGGGGGTGTCTAAATTTTGGATGACATTATTTCTTTTGCCCTCCGTATTGGTAACCATATAGAGAACATTATTGCCACTAATCCCTGAATCGTATTCACTATTGGGATTGAAAACGCCAACGTCAGAATTTGATGTGCCACCTGAGACGGTCCATCCAGTAATGGTTCTTGTGATTCGGCCATTATTGAGAGAGGTGCTTTCAAAAGAAGGATTAAGAATTGAAACGCTTTCTGCAAAAGAGCCTGCAACTAAGAGGAGTTGAAATAGTATGGTACAGTAGCGCAGATGTTTTATCATTTTGAAATTATTTACAACATTTCAAATATTTCAATGAAATTGTGTCATTTTTGTAATTATTATGGCGATTTAAACAGGATGACACCAGAAGAGGGTGTGGGTGTCGAAAAATGGTGTAGCGTTTTATTGGCACCTAGTTGTTTGATCTTTTGAAAATAAAAAGGTGTTCTAGACGGCGGAACTCAAAGTCATTTTGAATGTAATCCTTTCAAAAAAAGTAGATTGTTGTTTTTGGGGGAATCGATATTGAGAGGGTTAAAAAAATTATTAGTGATGAGAGACGCCTTGGGGCTTTGAGGTGCTAAAATCTTCTTTTTTTTGCTGAATGTTACTCATGCGACATGAGTCAGAAGGGGCTTATCAATCCAGTGCCTGAGGAAGGCGCTCTGACAAATGAATGATTAGGTGAAAAACCTTCGTTGTTTGTCACTAATAGGGAGGTGGATACGCTCCATAACAGCCAACATATCTTCCCAGAGTTTACGCTTTTCGGTGTTGTTATTCGCGTTTC
>CAYUKP010000093.1:3038-7751 GCA_964445335.1 uncultured Verrucomicrobiales bacterium | reverse complement strand
AAGCTGCAGGCTGAGGGGTATGAATTTCACTCAGAGACCGATACGGAAGTCTTGGCTCATTTGGTAGACTCGGTTTATAAAGACGAGGAGAACCTCCTCGAAGCAGTGACCAAGGCGCTACACCATGTCGAAGGGACGTTTGGGATCGCGTGTATGGCAGAGGATGAGCCGGGCGTTCTGATCGTGGCACGTCGTGGGTCTCCTATCGTGTTAGGAGTAGGGAAGGATGAGACGATTGTGGCTTCTGATGCCTCAGCGATCATTAAGTACACTCGCCAAGCGATCTATTTGGATGACAATGATATTGCACGTATCGAAGGCGGAGAAATTGACATTCGCACGTTGAGCGCAGGTTCCGTGAGTCGTCAAGCTTCCCAAATTGATTGGTCTCCTGATGCGGCAGAAAAGGGCGGATATGACCACTACATGCTCAAGGAGATCTATGAGCAACCAGACGCAATCGAAAATACGATACGTGGCCGCATGGATGTGGAACGCGGAACCGCGATGTTGGGGGGGCTTAGTCTCTCTCCTCGTGAGGTAGTCGATATTCAGCGCCTCGTGATTGTAGGGTGCGGGACATCTTTGAATGCGGGAATGGTTGGAGAGTTTGCGACCGAAGACTTTGCGGGGTTGGCTTGTGAGGTTGAGCAAGCAGCGGAGTTTCGCTACCGAAACCCCATTATCAATGCTCGCGACTTTGTCCTTGCGATCAGTCAGAGTGGAGAAACAGCAGATACCCTAGCTGCTGTGCGTGAAGCGACTGAGAAGGGCGCGCTCGTTGCTGGATTAGTCAATGTTGTAGGTTCAACCATTGCACGTGAAACAGGACGCGGGGTTTACCTTCACGCAGGGCCAGAAATTAGTGTGGCTTCGACTAAGGCATTTACTTGTCAGGTAGCGACCTTACTCATGGTGGCGCTGAAGTTTGCTCGGAGCCGTAGAATGTCGGTGGAGCAAGGGCGTAGATTTGTCCAAGAGATCGAATCTCTACCTAACCTCGTGAGACAAGTGCTCGCCAAAGAGCGTCAGATTGCAGCGGTGGCGGAGCGTTATGTGAAGTACGAGAAGATGTTCTTCATTGGGCGTGGATATCTCTACCCTGTAGCGATGGAAGGGGCTCTGAAGCTCAAAGAGATTTCCTACATTCATGCGGAAGCCTATCATGCAGCGGAGCTGAAGCATGGGCCGATTGCGCTACTCGAAGAGTCTATGCCAGTCGTCGCCTTAGCGCTAGAAGGCCCAGGTAAGGAGAAGACCATCGGAAATATTAAAGAGTGTTCGGCGCGTAATGCCCGAGTGCTTGGGATTATTACAGAAGGTGATGAAGAGGCCAAGAGTGAGGTCGATGACTTCATCGAAATCCCTGCGTGTAGATTACATGCGGCGGTGGTACCAGCTACGGTTGCTCTACAGCTCTTTTCGTATCACGTGGCGAGACTTCGTGGTTGTGCGATTGACCAGCCTCGTAATTTGGCGAAGTCTGTGACAGTCGAATAAGATCTGTATTTTACCAATATGGCCAAAGTGAAAGCGGAAGCGCTAGAAGGTTTGGTCATTGGGATTCTTCCTATAGGACGTGATTCAGCATTTGATACTTTATGTAAAATGTGTTAGAATCACTCTATAGATGTCAAATAAGTCTGAACAATCACTCAAAGATCACTTACTCATTGCAGATCCTTCTCTCTCTGAGGGGATTTTCCACCGGTCGGTCATACACATTTCAGAGCATACAGATTCAGATGGAGCGGTGGGATGCATTCTCAATAAGCCTACCGATCGGGTGGTGGGTGAAGTTTTGACCGAACCTGAATTTACCTCCCTCGCTACGATACCTGTTTACTTTGGTGGCCCGGTGGGATTAGACCACTTGGTGTTTTCGGCCTATTGGTGGCATGAAGACAAATTGCGATACAAGATTCGAATCTCGGCAGATGAAGCAACCGGACGAATGGGATTGCATGGAAATATCGTGGTCGCTCATGTGGGGTATGCCGCTTGGGATAAGGGGCAGCTTGAATCAGAAATATTAGATCATGCATGGATTACGACTAAGGCTCCTTCAAACATGCTTTCGATCCCTTCCGAAGACCTTTGGAAAGAAGTATTGGCTGATATGTCCCCCTATCATAAATTGTTATCCATGACTCCTGATAATATAGGGTCGAATTAAGAGCTGATATGTCACAGATTGCATCGTATGAGTTGTTGCAGAAGTCAGCTCTCAACCGGTTGGATTTGTCCAGTCATCGAGAGGGGGCTTTGTTAAGAGTAGGCGAAGGGTATGGTTGCATTCATCCTTGGCCCGAATTAGGAGATGAGACCTTGGATGTCCTTTTGGAAGATCTTCAAGGCGCGCGTGTTACGACCTTAGTTGGTCGAGCCCTTGAATGTGCAGAGCGGTTTACCCAAGACGACTTTTTCTGTGATTCTTCAGGACAGAGGCATACTCTAGAGAGTCATGCGACTCTCCCTCGATTGTTATTCTCAGAAGTGCAAAATGCAGTGAAAGCAGGGTTTACGGCGGTGAAGGTCAAGAGAGGGAAGGATTGGATGCGGATGCGTCGTAAGACGACAGCTCTGATGCAGGCTTTTCCTGATTTGCGATGGCGCTTCGATTTCAACGGCGCGTTGACCTCTCATCGGGAACTTTCACAATTTTTGGGTTCGATCCCTTCGTCACAAGTGGACTTTATTGAGGATCCCTTTATGGATGAGTCGTTGGCGGAACATTGGCGAGGAGTGCCTCTGGCTCATGATCGGGTGATCCCGCAGGATTTACATTTGGAACAAAATTATCTCATAGGTAAGCCAGCACTTCAGTCGAGAGAGCAATTAACTCAATTGGCAGGAGCGCATCCTGACCGTGTCGTCTTTACCTCCTATATGGACCACCCTCTTGGCCAATGCTTCGCGCTTAGTGAAGCATCGACCTTCTATGCTTCGCATGGCATTACCACTCCACCGCTCTGTGGATTGGTTACACATCAGCTGTATGCGGATACACCGTATCATGCGCTGTTTCCGTCATATGCTCCGTCTCTCTCGATGCCAGAGAGGTCAGCCTTAGTAGAGTTGCTAGAGCGCGAGTCATGGATATGACCGACTACTTAACCGCGGACTTTTGGCAAGGATCAGCACCTGTTTACTTAGAAGGTTCTGGGTTGCCCTCTCCGCTCGGACAAGTCAACGGGTTACCTGAAGGAGCTGTTCTCTTTAGCTCCTCTGGGTCGAGCGGGGTCTTTAAGTGGATTGTTCATACCCGTGAAAGTTTATTGGCCTCGGCTCGGATGGTCAATGAGGCTCTGGAAATTACTGAAAGCGATTGTTGGGGGCTCTTACTTCCGATTTATCATGTTGGAGGCTTTGGAATCTTGGCGCGTGCCTATGAGAGGTGGCAGGCGGAGCCTGAAAAGTTGACCTCCAAGTTAAAGGTTTATGAAGCCTCTTGGAGTCCTTATGAGGCGGTGGAGTTTTTGACTTCTCAGCAGGTGACTATTACTTCACTGGTACCGACTCAGGTGCATGATCTCGTATCCGCAGGGTTATCTGCACCTCCATCTCTTAGAGCTATTGTTGTAGGAGGGGGGCAACTGTCACCTGAGCTTGGTGGGGCGGCTCGTGCTCTTGGGTGGCCTGTTTTGCAAAGTTATGGGATGAGCGAGGCTGGGTCTCAGATTGCGACCGCTTGTTTAGGGAGTTTGGATGCGCCGTATCGCTGTGATAGATTAGAGGTTCTTTCAGGATGGACGCTCCAAGAAGATCAGCAGGGACGTCTTCTTATTGAGGGGCGAGCCTTATGCCAAGGCATGGTATTACAAGAGGATGGGAGCCTACGGTATCTCTCAATAGTTTCACCCTTTGCTACCCAAGACCGTGTTTTACTAGAGGAGGGGACTCTGACCTTTCTGGGAAGGTTTGATAGGGTCGTGAAAGTCAAAGGAGAATTAGTTGATCTTGATGGGTTGGAGCAGGTTTTAAGCCGTGAGGCGCAAAGTAGAGTCGTGGTATTACCAGAGATGGATGCAAGAGACGGCGTGGCTCTACGGCTTGTCACGACTCTCCGAGAAGGACATAATGACCTGAGGCGATTGATACCTAGATATGTTGAGGTAAGGGAGGTGAGGGTTGTGTCTAAAATTCCTACCACAGCCTTAGGGAAGGTCGATCGTAGATCCTTAGTATAAGCTGGTTGGGTAATAAATTTGTTGTCAAATATGGTCTTTTTGAGTAATGTATTCAAAATGAGCACTTTTTAGTGGTGTTTAGTGAATAATTTATGATGCCAACAAACGATAAAAAAAGACGTGTTGAGCAGGGAGGCCAGATGAAGGTCAAGAAAAAGAAATCTCCTGCTCAAAAGCCCTTGGAGAAACGTTCTGCAAAGAAAATCCCACAGGCACTAGCCTCGGAATTAGGATTGGTCGCGCCTAAGAGTGAGGGGAAGAACTATGTATTGGATACCAATGTTCTCTTACATGATCCTGAGTGTTTGGAGAAGTTTCAGGAGAATCATATCTGCCTTTCGACAGATGTCTTATCTGAATTAGATAAGTTTAAAGGGGAGCAATCTGAGAGAGGCGCAAATGCACGACAAGTACACCGTAAGGTGTGTAGCTTGTTTGACGGGATGGAATGCTTAGCACAAGGAGCTGAGACAAAAGGCGGTGGGTCTGTTCGGATTGTTTTGTTTGATCCGGGGTTGAAAAC
>CAYUKP010000093.1:0-2938 GCA_964445335.1 uncultured Verrucomicrobiales bacterium | reverse complement strand
ATTTATTAATGACACCTGTAAATCAAGGCTCACGTAGAAAGCAGCAGAAGCAGAAAGCCTCGGGTCCTGTGACTAAGCCGTATGAAAAGTTTATTCAAGAAGGGTTAATCGAGATTGAAGCTCTTGCTTACATTCGAGGACGTTCGATTCCTAATCGCTTTTTCGTGCTTGATGAGGCGCAACAGTTGAGCCCTGCGGAGGCCAAGACGGTCGTGACACGTATTTCGGAAGGATCGAAGCTGATTATGGTGGGAGATCCTGCCCAGATTGATAATCCATATGTTGATAGCCGAAGTAATGGGTTGGTCTACACAAGGAATAAACTCAGAGGGCAGGACTTCGTAGCTCATGTGAATTTGACGAAAGGGGAGCGCTCGCCTCTAGCGGAAGCGGCGGCACAACTTATGTGATGAGAGCCTGTCTCCTCTACGGGATTTCGATGTTGTAGACAATATTGAGGCGCGGAGCTTGATGTTGAACCAAAACAACTTCTACGACATCGAATCTATAGGGGGGAGCATGGTTGAGAAGGTTGAGATACGAGCGTGCACCTTTTTTGAGCAGACGGCGCTTCTTCTTGGTAACAGCGAGTAAGGGGCGCTTTTGAGCAGCAGACGTTCGTGTTTTGACTTCTACAAAGACGAGGGTATCACCATGGCGAGCGATTAGGTCGATTTCTCCTGATTGAACGGGTTGGTAGTTACGCAATAAAACCTTGTAACCCTGCTGCTTGAGAAACTGAGCAGCTAAATCCTCGCCGATAGCTCCAATGGTGAGGTGCCCCATTTGAGGAGATGGGTTCCATTTTTGGTGGAGCTTCCATAGGGGGCGTCTAAAGCCTTTGGCTTCGTGCCACAGGGGCAAAAGATAAGCGGTGATGAGGGCATGGCCCATGCTCTTGAAGTGCTTCCAGATGGACTTTGGTGCCATAACCTTTATGTTTTTGGAATTGATATTCAGGATATTCCTCTGCGATCTCTTTCATCAAACGATCTCTGGCGACTTTGGCTAGGATACTTGCGGCTGCAATACTGTAGCTTTTGGAGTCACCCTTGATAAGGTGCGTGTGACCATAGACAAATTCAGGAACTGCCTTGCCGTCGATTAAGCAATGGTCAGGTGGGGAGGATAAGCCTAGAGCGCTTCTGCTCATGGCAAGGTAGGTTGCTTGTAAGATGTTGATCTCATCAATTTCCTCCACGGATGCTTGGGCGATATTCCAAAGGATTTGAGAATCTGTGGTGATACTCTCGTAGAGGAGTTCGCGTTTTTTTTCGCTTAGTTTCTTTGAGTCATTGATGACTTCTAACCATTCAGGAGAATAGTCGAGAGGGATGATGACGGCCGCAGCAAAGACGGGCCCCGCAAGAGGCCCGCGTCCCGCTTCATCTATTCCAGCAATTTTTTGATATCCAAATTGACTCGTGAGGTCTCTTTCGTAGGAAAAGGAAGGCATAAGTAAGCGATGAATGTATCTAAGACCCTGTCAGATCTCAAGGGTATTCCTTTCGCTCTTCTGTACTGTAAACACGTCCACCAGGTTTTTTGGAAATATAAGCTGAAGCCCATTGGAGGAGGACACTGAGCTTATTACGGAAACCAATGAGAAAAAGGATGTGTATGAGAAGCCAAGCTAGCCATGCAGGAAACCCCGTAAGTTTTAATTGCTTGCTATCCACGACCGCACTGTTGCGTCGAATAATGGCCATGATCCCCTTATCCCAATAGGTAAAGCGTGGTCTGAGTTTATGCTTTTGTCCTTTGAATCGACTATTGGCGAGGCGGATGTCTTCTTTGATAACCTTCGCCACATGTTCTCCCATTTGTACAGCAGCGGGTGCTAGACCTGGTACTTGCACTCCGTTTTTATCGGTTACATTGGCTATATCACCCGCGACAAAGACATTGAGGTAGTTTGTCAGAGAAAGGTCTTGCTCGACAATGAGTCTCCCCCCCCGGTCTTTATTGACATCTAAGGTTTTTGTTACCGCATCAGCTCGTTGTCCTGCGGCCCAGATAATGGTGCTGGCTTCAATGGATTTTCCTGACTTTAAGGTGACGATATCAGGTTGGACATCGACAACACGGTCGTTGAGAATAAGCTCCACGCCAAGGGTTTTAAGCTTGTGCCGTGCGTATTCCGAATGCTCTTTCGAGAAGGCTTTTAAAATACGATCTCCCGACTGGATCAGGATCGTACGCAGATTCGTAGGGTCAATCCTTCTGAAGTCCGAATGTAAGGCTTGTTGAACGAGGTCTTCAAATGCTCCAGCAAGCTCTACCCCGGTCGGACCACCTCCAACGATCACCACCGTCATAAGCTTTTCCTGTTCTTTTGGGTCATTCGAAAGTTCGGCTTTCTCTAAGGAGGAGAGAATGCTCTTATGGATGCGATAGGAGTCTTCGAGTGTTTTTAAGCCGATGGTATGCTGTTGCCATTCTTCATTACCAAACCAAGAGGTTCTTGTGCCGGCCGCAATAACGAGGTAATCGTATTCGTAGCTGGCGTTTTCACCAGAGACGGTTTTTCCCTTGAGGTCGATGTTCTGGATGTTGTCTAAAAAAACAGAAACATTTTTGGCCTTGCTCAAGATCCCCCGCAAGGACCGCGCTATGTCCGGAGCCGAAAGGGTGGCTGAAGCGATTTGGTAAAGGAGGGGCTGAAAGAGGTGGTGGTTTTGCTTGTCGATCAGGGAGATATCGAAGTTTTTATTATTAGCAAGCTTTCTGGCACATGAAAGACCTGCAAATCCTCCGCCGATAATCACTATTTTTTTTCTCACAATGGTAAAGGAATTTAATGAGACTCGAAGGCGAGTCAGGGGCTAAAAAGACAAAACGCCTAGGCGCTAAAGAAATATCACCTCAATAACTGGGGTAGGTATTGAGGTGATTAATGAACTATATAGAAACGAAAACTAGCTGATTACAGCTCTTC
>CAYUKP010000092.1:0-7760 GCA_964445335.1 uncultured Verrucomicrobiales bacterium | reverse complement strand
ACTTGAAGTTATTCAATAATAAGACTGCTGTCTGTTTCTTCTTTTTCTAGCGCTTTATTTCTTTTGATAAGGATCGCTTCTGACTGTCGTAAGTCATCTAATTCAGCCAAATAGTGAGCTTCTTGTGCTTCCATATCTGCTATTGCTCGTTGGAGATTACGAAGCTCCTCTCGAGTATATTCAATTTCCTTTGTATAGTAACGACGAAGAAGAAATGATACGACAAAAACTGCAAAAATAATAGATACAATCACAATAGTAACATTTAAAGGGAGCTCCTCTTCAAAAAATATGTTAATAAATGCGATTGTCGCTTGCGTAGTTATCGAGATCATTTTTATTAGAATCCTTAGAGGGTAACATATACAATGTTTACTCTTCGTTCAATTATTAAACAGATAAAGAAATATGGCTTTTTTATTACCTGAATTAGGATACTCATATGACGCTCTTGAGCCTCACTTTGATGCAAAGACAATGGAGATACACCATTCAAAGCATCACAATGCTTATGTTACAAAAACAAATGATGCACTTGCTGGTCATGAAGATCTTGCCGAAAAGAGCATTGATGAACTTATTAAGTCTTTAGGATCTCTTCCTGAGGGAATCAAAGGTGCTGTTCGTAACAATGGTGGGGGACACTACAACCACAGCCTCTTCTGGAAGACTCTTACTCCTGGAGGAGCTCAAGCACCAACAGGCGCATTAGCTGAAGCAATTGATGCATCATTTGGATCATTCGAGGCGTTTAAGGAGCAGTTTGCAAATGCTGCTGCGACACGCTTTGGTTCAGGTTGGGCTTGGCTCATTGTGAAGGCAGACCGTTCTCTCGCAGTAGTTTCAACACCAAATCAAGATAACCCTCTAATGGGAGAAGCTGCTGATGCTTGTGGATGCCAGCCAATTCTTGGACTTGACGTATGGGAACACGCTTACTACCTCAACTACCAAAACCGTAGACCTGATTACATCAACGCTTTCTGGAGTGTTGTAAACTGGGATGTTGTAGGGGAGTTATTCGCTCAAGCATAAACGGCTTATTCATGAGTCTGCCTTTTATGAACGCTAAAGCAGACTCATTTTTTAATTGCTGATAAGAGAGGCAGCTCCTTTAGCTATTTCAAAGACTTGATGACTTGTATCACACCAATCAAGGCTTGTTGTTGTGAGTATTTTTTGGGCATCTTGAGGTAAAAATTCCATTAGTGCACTTTTCCGGCTCGTATCAAGTTCTCCAAAGACATCATCAATTAGGTAAAAGATAGAAGTCTCAGGTAATAAATATTTCAGAAAAGCCCCTTGACCTAATTTTAACGAAATCGCGAGCGTTCTTTGTTGGCCTTCACTACCAAAGGTCGAGACATCTCGATTGTTTATCGCAAACTTTATATCATCTCGATGTGGTCCTAAAGAAGTTTGTCCTATTTGAATGTCTTTACTTAAATTGGCCAAGAGGTCTTGGTGTAAATTAGTTGAAGAGGGGTGATAACTCATATCAAATATCTCGAAACCTTGTGAGATATGTTGATGCGCTTGTTGGACAAAAGGCTTTAAGCGCTCTATTATCCTCTGGCGGTAATCTGTGATATATTGCCCATGCGTAACAAGTAATTCGGTAAATATTTGGAAGGTTTTATCTTGTGAGCGATTAGAGCGTAAGAGGGCGTTGCGTGATTGCAGAGCCTTATTATAAGCTTTGAGAGATGTGTTGTAATCCACAGAATGTTGGACACCTATTGCATTCATATAACGGCGTCTTTTTTCACCCGAAGACCGGATGAGGTCTAAATCTTTGTTTTCCATCCATATCACTCTAGGGGTTTGGAGTAAATATTGCGCTCGCTTGGATGGGTATCCGTCTATCGTAGTAGAAAATTTACGCTCTTGGTAAATAACTTTGAATAAATGCTGATCAGTTGCGAGAGCTAAGCCTGCTCCATTACAACCTTCTCTGACAAATTGAGACTGCACCGTTGCCTTAGGAGATCCCAGTCTGGAAGCCACCGCAATAGCTTCCAGAATACTTGTTTTACCCTGAGCATTACGACCTGTCAAAAAAACCGTAGGCGAGTCAAAGTCGATAATGAGGGACTCAAAACATCTAAAGTCTATAACGCGAACGGATCGTAACATATAAAAGAAAAAGCTACGATGTTCTATCATGGTTTATTATTCATACGACAAGGAAATTTGACACGTTTAATAACTTCACACAATATATATAATACAGACTTTATATATAAAATACCCTCCCCTTTCAATAAAACAACGTTGTATAGTATATCATACCCTTTATTGTACCATAAAAAATGATAGGTATAGATCTTGGCACCACTAATTCTGCAGTATCCGTTATCGAAGCGGGTTTTCCGATCATTCTGGCTGATGAAAACAATTTAAGATTGCTCCCAAGCTTACTCGCTTATGAGGACGAAGCCTTTCTTGTAGGTCATGAGGCACAAGCTCATAAGCATATACGTAGCATCAAAAGTCTGATCGGACGTCAGTCGGTCCCCTCTGAGTATTCTGGAGCTGTGACACGCCTCCATGAAGGTATTATTGAAGTTCAATGTGGAGAACGTTGGTTAACACCTGTGGAAGTCTCGGCAGAAATTATTAAGAAACTGAAGCAAACTGCAGAATATAGACTGCAAGCACCGCAGACAGAAACGGTGATAACCGTTCCTGCGTATTTTAATGACCAACAAAGGTTACAAACAAAAGAAGCTGCTGAGATGGCGGGATTGACAGTAAGAAGGCTAATAGCTGAGCCGACAGCTGCGGCGCTTACTTATGGATTGGAACGAGCTTCAGAACATACAAAAATCGCAGTATATGACCTTGGAGGAGGCACCTTCGATCTTTCCATTTTGGAAATGCGCCAAGGAAACTTTGAAGTGTTAGCAACTTGTGGTGACACTTCGCTGGGTGGAGATGATTTTGACCAGGTATTAGCAGACTTGCTCAATTGTTCCCTATCGGAAGCAAGAGAGGCAAAAGTTTTATTTGATACTCAAACAGAAGTACAGGGTCTAAGTGCTGAACAGTATGAAAAAGCTTGTTGGAAGCTTCTGCAAAAGTCGCGAAAGTGTTGCGAGCGCGCCTTGATCGATTCTGGTGTTTCTAAGGTAGAGTTAGATCGTGTAATTTTGGTGGGCGGGAGTACAAAAATGCCATTAATACGATCACATGTGGCAATTATTTTTGATAAAATACCAGATCTCTGCATGCATCCAGATGAAGCTGTTGCATTAGGAGCTGGGATCCAGGCGGGGCTCCTCTCAGGAGCTGTGAAAAACCTCTCTCTTTTAGATGTTACTCCTTTGAGTTTGGGTGTTGAAACCGTTGGGGGCTTGATGAATATTATTATCCCTCGAAATACCACGATTCCTTGTAAAAAAGGAGAAATGTTTACAAACGCTTCAGACACTCAATCTGCCTTAAAAATTAAGGTACTCCAAGGAGAAAGAGAGTTTGCGAAAGATAATTGGATTCTAGGGGAATTTGAGGCTTCTTTCACCCCTACTTCCAAAGGTCAGGCGAGAATTGGGATTCAGTTTGAGCTTGATGAAGATGGGCTCCTAACAGTTTTGGCACGAGACATGTCCACGGGTGTCGATAAAATTTTAAAAGTTGATAGGAGTACAGTAGACATTACACAAACTGCGGTTGAGAAGATGATCGATGAAAGTATTGATCATGCCCATGAAGACATGAACAATCGGGTCTTTTCGGAATCGAAAGTCAAAGCTGATGAGCTCCTTGCATCCCTTGAAGAGGCTTTATCCCTTTGTGAAGGAGAGTTGGCACCCTCAGACATTGAGAACATTCGCAATGCACAAGAAGAGGTAGTCGAAGCCATTTCTAAAGGAAATGGCTTCGAGCTAAAAAATGCCACTCAACGTTTAGATGAATCTACCGAAGAGTTGGCCAGTATAGTCATGCAGAAGTTATTAGCTTGATAGCTTAATAGTATTCCACGCTGAAGCGAGGGCTAAAACCCCTGCTTTACCGATGGAGTGGCTAATGCCCAACCCCCAATGGAGGCTCTCATCATGAAGGTTTTTTAGGCAGATGTAGGAAATTGATTTAGAATCTGAGCCGCCTGTTAAAGCGTTCGCCTTGTAATCTACAACATTAAAGTCCTTTGATTCGACCTGTGAGATAATGTTTACCATTGCATTAATAGGGCCATTACCTTTACCAAATAAGTGATGATGTTGGTCGTCAATTAAGAGAGTCGCCTCACATTCCACATTTTTATCCCCTTTTCGGGTAAAGTCTGCTTTTTCAACTTTGAGAGGAAATTCAATATTAACGAAAGTTTTAGTAAACTCCTGAAACACTTCTATAGGTGTAATTTCACAGCCCTTTTTATCTGCAAAGCCCGCAAGATGGTTACCTACTTTTTGTTTCATCTGAATTGGTAATTCAATGCCGTATTCTGATTCCAAAATGTATGCCATTCCTCCTTTACCAGATTGCGAATTAATTCGAATGATGTCTTTGGAATAATTGCGACCAATATCTTTGGGGTCAATAGTTAAATAGGGAACACCCCACTCCCCTTGATGACCTTCAGCCTTCATGAGATCCATTCCTTTTTTGATAGCATCTTGGTGAGAACCGGAAAATGCCGTAAAGACAAGGTCGCCAGCATAAGGGTGTCGCTCATGGACAGGTAAACCACACATACGTTCATAGACCTCTCTAACCTGCTTTATATTTGAGAAGTTTAATCCCGTTTTGATACCGTGACTATTCATGTTGAGTGAAACCGTTGTTATATCAAGGTTTCCTGTTCTCTCGCCGTTGCCAAATAAAGTTCCCTCTACGCGGTCAGCTCCCGCCATAAGGCCTAATTCAGTGGCCGCAATTCCTGTTCCCCTATCATTATGGGTATGTAAGGAGATAATTACGGAGTCTCTATCCTTCAAATTATTACAAAACCACTCTATTTGATCTGCATGCACATTCGGTGTAGACCATTCGACCGTAGCAGGAAGATTTAATACAACTGGGTCTTCAGTTGTAGCGCCCCACTCCTCTACAACTGCCTCACAGACTTCTAATGCAAATTCTAATTCCGTATCCGAGAAAGACTCCGGAGAATATTGGAGGCGCAAGTGGGTATCAGGAATCGTTGAAACAAGGCTTTTGACAAGCTTAGTCCCGTTGACTGCGATATTTTTAATATCTTCCATACTTGCATTACGAAATGTAACTTTGCGTTGCAATGTAGAGGTAGAATTATAGAGATGAACGATTGCTTTTGGAATCCCCTGTAGGGATTCAAACGTACGTTCGATAAGGTGCTGGCGAGCCTGCACAAGGACTTGTATTGTTACATCCTCTGGAATGAGGTTTTCGTCTACCAAACGTCGAAGAAAATTATATTCTGTATCTGAAGCAGAAGGAAACCCTACTTCGATTTCCTTAAACCCTATTTCAACTAAGAGCTGAAACATTTCCACTTTTTCATCGACCGTCATAGGGTTGATGAGAGCTTGATTTCCATCACGTAAGTCCACAGAACACCATATAGGAGCTTCTGTAATTTCTCGGTCTGGCCACTGACGATTAGGTAAGTGAACCTTAGGGAATGGCTTATACTTTGATACAGATTCAGGATGCATAGTTTGTCCTTGCTGGGATTATTTGCCCAACAAGCCGTAACTTGACAGTTTTTGCAAGATCATTAAGTATTTCTTGTCTTAAAGAAGGGTGAGGTTTCTACAGCCTTACTCTTCCTCTTCTTCAGAAACTTCTTCCTCTGCTTTTGCGGCCTTTTTGAATTTAGGCAACTTAGGTAGTTTAGGCAACTTTATCAGTTTTTTAATCTTTTGGTGAAACTTTAAAGGAGGTTCTGGGATTTCTTCTTCAGGCTCTTCGATGGCATCAAAGACTGTTTTGCCAATGAATGCGCCTTCTTGAATTTCAGCGTGTGCGGCTTCGAGAGATTCCACAGTCATCGGTCCGAGGTTTCTCGTGACAATTGATTGAATAGTTTCTTCGTCAATATGAGTTGCGACCGCATTTAAAAGCTCGC
Source organism: uncultured Verrucomicrobiales bacterium (assembly GCA_964445335.1). Taxonomy (GTDB): domain Bacteria; phylum Verrucomicrobiota; class Verrucomicrobiia; order Verrucomicrobiales; family Akkermansiaceae; genus WTJZ01. The sequence goes on along the minus strand of CAYUKP010000092.1, from coordinate 1,708 downwards.
CCTGCTTAGCGACATCTGGAGTTTGAAGTTGAGATCTAGCAAACATATATTCGAAGCTCAAGGTTAAGGCCTTAGGTTTAAGTACGATAGGATCAATGCCTTCGGGGCTGTCGATAAGACAAATGTGGCCGCGCACCTCAATAATTCCTACAAACTGCTCAAAATATTCAGCAGATGCATTTAACCCTGCAATATAGCGAGGTGCACAACCAATCTCGTCCAATTGCTCTTGTAATGGTTCCCCATGAGAGATGACATGGTCGGCGCCCATTTGTTGAACCCACTCAGATGACTCCTCTCTAGAGGCAGTAGCTACAACCGTAAGTTGAGTGAGCTTTTTCGCTAACTGAATTAAAATAGACCCTACACCTCCGGCAGCTCCAACAATCAGAAGAGTTTCACCTTCTCCATCCCCTTCGCTTAGACTAAAATTTTCAAATAGTATTTCCCACGCCGTGATAGTAACTAGTGGAAACCCTGCCGCCTCAGCATAATCTAATGTCGCAGGTTTCTTACCTACAATACGCTCATCTACAACGTGTTGTTGAGCGTTGGTTCCATCTCGGGTGATGTCGCCAGCATAATACACATCATCTCCTACCTCAAAGAGCTCGACGTCTTCTCCCACTGCGAGAACTGTACCTGCGGCATCATATCCAAAAATTTTATATTCATCTTCTTCGTCTATAATAGGATTACTTCTCGCTTTTAGATCGACAGGGTTTAGAGAAACCCCTTTGACCTCCACCAATAGATCATTTCCGTTTAGTTCGGGCGCTTGAGCTTCAAATTCTACTAACCCATTTTCCTCCTCTTCCGTCTCCTGAACCTTTAGTCCAATTGCAATCATAGTTAGACTCTACAAGTACCCTTTAAAGAGATCTATACATTAGTTTACTTTTTGGTCGCTTTATGAGATACAGCAAGGTCGATGAGTCCAGAATACATTCAGGTTAGAGGGGTAACCCAACATAATCTTAAAGGCCTAAACCTTGATATCCCAAAGGGGAAAATCACTGTCATTACTGGTCCAAGTGGATGTGGAAAAAGCTCATTAGCCTTTCATACCATATATGCTGAAGGCCAAAGGCGTTATTTAGAGTGTTTGGGGACATCGGCTCAAAAGCTTATAAAGTCCTTAGAAAAGCCACAGTTCGACTTTATCGACGGGTTAAGCCCAACCATAGCTCTAGAGCAAACCTTTCAGAGACCCTCTATTCATTTGTCCGTTGGCATGCATACAGGCATTCATGAATACCTAAGCTTATTATTTGCGACATTAGGTATACCACATGATCCGATCACAGGAGCACGCTTAGAAAAAGTTACAAGTCCTGAGATTATCTCTAAGTTATGCGAACTCCCTGAAAAGACAAAGCTTATGCTCTTAGCTCCGATAGATCACTCTTTGCTAAAAGATATCCCCTCTCTTAAGGATGACCTACGAAGACAAGGCTTTGCACGAGTTTGCTTTGGTAAAGACATCTACTTGATCGATGATCCGTGGCCTCAAACGGATCATGTTGCCGTAGTTGTCGATCGTATTGCTATAAGAGAAGGCATCCATTCCCGAATGGCTGACTCGTTAGAAATCGCCCTTCGCATTAACCCGTTAGGAGTGCGGGTTATGACTCAAGATGTCACTACGAGAGAGTGGGGTGCAACAACTTTTCATACAGGGTTTTATAACTCTGACACGGGGTTCCAT
>CAYUKP010000091.1:0-7808 GCA_964445335.1 uncultured Verrucomicrobiales bacterium | reverse complement strand
CACCTCATTATCATCAATCGACACAAAAATCGCTCCATCTTCCGCCAGAAACTGCTTCAGCAAAACCAATCGTGGATACATCATACAAAGCCATTTATCATGGCGGGATAAGTCCTCCGCTTCCTTTCCTACCACTTGCCCGAGCCACTTCTTAATCTCAGGAGCTTTGACATTATCATTATAGACCCACCCTTCATTTCCGGTGTTGTAAGGAGGGTCGATGTAGATACACTTCACCTTGCCTGCATACTTAGGGAGCAGCGCCTTGAGGGCGTGGAGATTATCCCCCTGCACGATGAGGTTGCCATCATAGCCGTTCTCTGGATTTACGGTATCCGCATGTGAAAGCTCCTCATCAGGCTCTAAGAGCCGAAACGGCACATCCTTATGGTGCTTAATCACCGCATCTTTCCCAATCCAGTTTAACGTTGGCATAATGGAAAACTAAACACCAAAGGACTCAAGAGAGTCAAAATGAATGTAAGGAATCTTTCGGCTCATTATCCATTCCCCACCACACTAAAAAAGCGACACGTTTTCATCACATAGTTACCGTAACTAGACACAAAAAAACCCCGTGAATCCTTATCTTACAAGAACTCACGGGGATTGGAGGCGAAGGCGGGATTCGAACCCGCGAATAAAAGTTTTGCAAACTTCCGCCTTAGACCACTTGGCCACTTCGCCGTTGGGAGTAAAGAAGCGTAAAACGTCGTTTTTGTAAAGAGTTTTCTGCAAAAAGATCTGTTTTCTTCTTTAGACAGTCTACACTTCGCCTTTAGGTGTATTTGAGAACCTCCTCAACCGTCGTCACGCCAGCATAGAGATGGTGTAGAGCGTCTTGACGGAGGGTGCGCATCCCTGAAGCTAAAGCGTGTTTTTTCAGCTCAATAGACGGTGCCTTATCTATAATAGATGGGTGCATGGCTGTATCAATTGTGAGTAACTCAAAGATGCCCTGCCTACCGTTATATCCTGTATAATCACACTCAACACACCCAGATGCGCGATAAAACACAGGCACCTCAAGCACTGCAATACCTAGCTGAGACACAATACTAGGACTGGGAGTATAGGGTTCACGACATACGGCACAAAGCCGCCTGACCAGTCGTTGCGCCAAAACACCTTGGAGAGCTGAAGTGATCAGAAAAGGCTCGACTCCCATATCTATCAGACGAGTAATTGCCCCCGCGGCATCATTGGTATGTAATGTAGAGAGCACAAAGTGCCCCGTCAAAGCTGATTGTATTGTCATCTGAGCAGTCTCGGGATCACGAATCTCACCAACTAACAGGATATCTGGATCCTGCCGCAGAAGAGATCTCAGGACTTTATCAAAGGTCAGGCCAATTTTTTCATGAATCGCGACCTGCATGACACCCTCAATATCATATTCGATAGGATCTTCTGCCGTCAGGATCTTGGTATCGGTTGTGTTGAGTTCGCGTAAGGCCGCATATAAAGTCGTCGTCTTACCTGCCCCCGTAGGACCTGTCACGAGAAAGACTCCATTAGGGCACTTAATGAGCTCTTGAACTCTTTGTTGTAATGACGATGATAACCCTAAGCCGTCAAGGTCTAGAGTAATCGTTGTACGATCTAAGATACGACATACAATACTCTCTCCATTTTGTGTTGGCAGGGAGGAAACCCTCAATTCGATCGAATTCTCTAAGACCTGCATTTGAATCCTCCCATCCTGAGGAACTCGGGTCTCGGCAATGTTCATTTGTGCTAACACCTTGAGACGCGAGGTCATAGCTTGCGTCAAACGTAAGGGAGGAGACGGAAGCTCGATAAGCTCCCCATCAACCCGGTAGCGGATCTTAAACTCCTCCTCAAATGGCTCGAAATGAATATCTGAAGCCCCCTCACTCACCGCTTGATGTAAGACTTGGTCGACATAATCACTGACCGGAGTCTCCTCTACAGAGGGCTCTTCTCCGACCAGATCGCTCTCCGACTGCATGCGAGAGTCACCTAATTCTCCATAATACTTTGTGATGTATGACGCCACCCTAGAAGAAGGTGCCACTACGATCTGTAAAGGCAGATGAAGGGCAAACTCTACTGATGCAAGCGTTTCAAAGTCACAAGGGTCACGTAAGGCAACCTCTAGAATACCATCCTCATAAGATAAAGGTAAGACCCCGTATAGCTGACTCAATTGAGACGGAACCATGGCTAATAATTGAGAAGATGGAGTATACGAGATAAGATCTCTATAAGGCTTACCTAACGCCTGCGCCACAGTTTGCCATATATCATATGCCGTAACCTCTGGTATGTGCTCCTGTACTACATATTCTAATGTAGAGACGGATACAGTAGACAACCTCATCACACGGTCTAAAGCAGACGGGGCAAACCTACCAGAAGCGTGTAAAATTTTTATGTAAGGTAAAATCGAACGCATCACATCTAGGAATCTGGTATTAAAGTTGTGAGAAGTTCCTCAATCGAGGTCTGACCCTGCAAAACCTTGTCTACGCCATCATCCCATAGCGTTTTCATTCCTCGCTGACGAGCTTGGAGGCGCAAAGAACAAGGAGAACACCCTTCATTGATCGCGAGTTTCATCTCTTCATCCAAAGTAAATAACTCAAATACTCCGATGCGCCCCTGATACCCCGTCCCACGACATTTCTCGCACCCGTTAGGCTGGTAAACCTGACGCTCTAACAAATCACTGGAGCACTTCAGAACCTTTAGGTGACGAGACTGAAGCACCAGAGGAGCCTTACACGATTCGCATAAACGTCGAACGAGTCGCTGTGCCAAAATGGCACGAATTCCTGAAGCAATTAAAAACCGCTTCACTCCAATATTTTCTAATCGAGCAACCGCACTGGTTGCATCATTGGTATGAAGAGTCGAGAAGACTAGGTGTCCCGTCAGCGAGGCATTAATAGAAATTGAGGCCGTTTCTAAATCTCGAATCTCTCCAACCATAATGATATTAGGGGATTGGCGCAACATCGCTCTAAGGGCTGAGGCAAAGGTCATTTCTATTTCTGGGCGCACCATCACTTGATTCACTCCTACAAGTTGGTACTCAACAGGATCCTCAACCGTAATAATCTTGCACCCAGGAGTATTGAGCTGCTCTAGGCAGGAATATAAGGTTGTTGTCTTGCCCGCTCCGGTAGGCCCAGTGACCAGAATCATACCATCAGGGCTCTGCGTCAGTCTGGTAAACACACGCAACATCTCCGCATCAAAGCCCATATGATCCATACCTATCCGCACACTGCTCTGATCAAGAATACGCATCACAACTGTTTCACCATGATGACTAGGTAAGCTAGACAATCGAAAGTCTATCTCCCGGTCTTCATATGTCATTTGTATACGACCATCCTGTGGAAGACGCTTCTCCGCAATTTTCATCGTCCCACTCATGACCTTTAACCGCGTAATAATCTCTGCACTTAATTGGTTCGGATACTCTGCTATCACCTGAAGCCTACCGTCAATGCGATATCTCACACGAAGAACCTTCTGAAGAGGCTCCAAATGTATATCTGAGGCTCCATATGCTACTGCGTCATATAAAAGCTGATCGACCAATTGAATGGTCGGTGGGAGGTCTTGAACACTCTCAGTTTTTGACCCAAAGAGCGAAAGATCAATCATCTCTCGTAAATCAGACGGCGTGATCACCAAAAGCTTGAGAGGATGGCCTATAAAGTGCGTTAGAGCATCCACGAACTCAAGATTAAGAGGGTCAACCATGGCAACGGTTACACCTTCTGAACTTTGATCTAACAGCATCGCTTGATACCGCTGTGTAACATCCAAAGGAAGTCCTAGAGAGTGATTGGCTGGATCATATGCATAAGACTCAGACGTATACAGAGGCAGCCCCAAATGCCTCCCTATAACGCGGGCAACATCTCCTTCAGTTAAAGCTGTTGTTTCTATCAATTTTTCCACTATCACCCCCTCTTCCAAAGAAGCTGGGACGACGCGATCGGAAGCAAGCGCGTTAAGAAGCCCATGCTCAGCTAAGAGAGACACAAGATACTTTTGATTTGAATAGTGGATAATGTAGACTACTAAGTAAGACCTTTGAATTTTACAATTCAAAATCCCCTGTTGATAAATACTCAGCATTTAGAAACCCATAAGCTACATTTTTTGGTAACCACCCTCTATACCTCATCATGGAACAATACTTACAAATGGCTCGTCGCGTCTTTGAGACGGGAGAACAACGCTCCGACAGAACCGGAACAGGAACTCGCTCTGTCTTTGGACATCAAGCACGTTATGACCTGACCAAAGGATTCCCATGCGTCACAACGAAAAAGCTTCACCTGCGTTCAATCATTCATGAGTTACTCTGGTTTCTCAAAGGGGAGACTAATATCCAATACCTCAAAGATAATAAGGTCACCATCTGGGATGAATGGGCGGACGAAGAAGGTAACCTTGGACCAGTTTATGGCAAACAATGGAGATCCTGGCCGACTCCTGATGGTAAATCAATTGATCAAATTAGTGATCTCATAACAAACCTCAAAAACTCACCACACTCTAGACGCCACCTGGTGAGCGCATGGAATGTTGGAGAGGTTCAAGACATGGCTCTCCCTCCTTGTCACTTACTCTTCCAATTTTATGTGCATAATCCCAGTGGGGAGAAACCTGGCTTATCATGTCAACTCTACCAACGTAGTGCGGATCTCTTCCTCGGAGTCCCCTTCAATATCGCTTCCTACGCTCTCCTTACCATGATGGTTGCTCAGGTGTGTGGCTATGAAGCACGAGAGTTCATTCATACCATTGGAGACCTTCATATTTATGACAACCATGTCGAACAAATGAAAAAGCAACTCTCACGCGCACCTAAGCCGCTCCCACAGATGAAACTTAACCCTGAGGTCACTTCTATAGATGATTTCACTTTTGAAGACTTCACTCTCGAAAACTACAATCCACACCCTGCTATCAAGGCTCCTGTTGCAGTTTAACATCCATGCATATGAAACTTATCGGAATCGTCGCCATGACCTCAGATCGCGTCATTGGTAAAGACGGAAAACTCCCTTGGAATCTCCCAGAAGACCTCAAGTTTTTTAAAAAAACCACTCTAGGGTACCCCATCGTCATGGGTAGAAAAACTTTTGAATCTATTGGGCGCCCCCTACCCAAACGTACGAATATTGTCATCACTCGTGACAAAAACTGGTCCGCTAAAGGCGTTTTGACCATTAATTCGCCTGAAGAGCTCGTAAATCTCAACCTAGAAGCAGATCAAGCATTCATTATCGGTGGAGCAGAAATATACAAAGAATTTCTAGAAAAAATGGACTCAATAATAATTACTCATGTAAAATCTCATTATAAGGGCGACACACATTTCCCAGAATTCTCCAAAACCCACAAAAATGAAAAAATATTGCAAAAAGAGATTGATTTTTACATCAGCATACACAAAAGATAACGGACTAAAAATATTGTAGGACGTTTAATATAATTTTGCAGATAAAAAACTTTTATTAACTATTTACAATGTTGAGTGACGCTTAATGCGTTAAGCAGTAAAGATTCTATACTTAGTAAGATACTATGGACAAGACCGACACCACAAAAAAGAAAGAACCTTCAGCGGCACGCTCTGGTGGAGTATCAAGAGAGAGCCAACTTGGTAATTCGACAATCGTTCAAGCAGAAGCTATCAAATATGTAGACCCAACTCCGGCTACAAATACAAACGTTCAAGGCCTCCTATTCTGTTGGTGTGCATCAGGAAGTGGCAAGGTAATTGCTAATGGGACAGAATATGATTTTACTCGTGGAAACTTACTCTTCCTTCCATGGGGACACACAATCACATTCCACCCTGATGAGTTACGCCCGTTTTACTTGAAATCCATTCATATCGTTCCATCTCATGACCCTAAGGTAGAGCTTAAGGCTGTAGTCGCGAGTAATGAAGCTCCAGAACTGCTCGACAGTAGTGCAAGAAGAACGGTAGATCACCCAATGTTGAGAAACCCGGCAATCTTCGAAGATGTAGATGACGCCAACCTTGCCATGCTTTTCAACTATGTCTTAGGTGTATTCAAACGCGAAACGCCACCTTTACCTGTAGCTCGTCAAATGGCTAGACTCTTCCTCTACGAGTTCTTCTCGCTGAAAATGTCGATTCCTACAGAGGAAGAAGACAAAGTGCCACGCAGGCTTCAATTCCTTATTGACTACATTAAGGATAATATTTCTCGTGACATCTCTCTTACAGATATTGCTGCTCACTCCGAGCTGAGTCAGGCTACAATCAATAGACTCTTCCGTGAGCACTTGGAGACTTCTACAATGAACTTCATTCACCAAAAGAAAATTGAACGTGCTAAGCACCTTCTTCTTGTGACTGATCTCCCTGTATCTGATATCGGGCCACACATTGGGATTAACGATGTTTATTATTTCTCGAGATTCTTTAAGAAAATGACTGGACACAGTCCTACTGAATTCCGTAGACTTTAATTTTAGTACGAACTATATTCATTTTTACTATATATGAAATAGGGATCTAATAAGATCCCTATTTTTTTAAAAAATTTGGATTTTACCCGATACGCTGAGCAAGACGCTTCGATAACTCTACAGCCAATGTCACCATGGCAATATAATCTTCTATATCAATAATTGAGTTATGCGTATGGATATAGCGAGAAGGCACTCCCAGTACAACTGTTGGAATTCCATCATTAGCATAAGCAAAGGTTCCAGCATCTGTTCCTCCCGAATTTTTCACGGCCATTTGATAAGGAATCTTTAGTTCAGTCGCTGTTTCTTGGGCTAAAGAGACCAGCCAAGGAGACATAATCGCCTTGGGGTCATGCATCCTGATTTGAACTCCGCCTCCGATCACTCCCTGGCTTTCACTCCGGTTGAATCCTATGGTATCATCCGCAGGAGCACTCTCTAAAACAATCGCAACCTCAGGTTGCAGGAGGTTTGCTAGCGTCTTAGCCCCTCGTAGACCTACCTCCTCTTGAACCGTGCCAGCTAAACTAACTTTAAGCCCCGTAATTCCCTCTGGTAATGCTTCTGCATACTGCACTAAGGCTGCACACCCAACCCTATTATCGAACGCCTTAGCCATAAACCGCCCTTCTTTTGCAGCAGGCATGAAATAGGAATCTGGAACGATAGAGTCTCCAAGGCGAATTCCGAGCGATGCCACCTCATCTGCACTATCTACTCCGATGTCTATATAGAGAGCATCAAGACTTAAGACCTTTCCTCTCTCTTGCTTAGGTAGAAAGTGAACAGGCTTACTCCCAACAACTCCTGAAATATAATCGCCCGTAGCGGTTTTAATCCTCACACGTTGTGCCAATAAAACATGTGCCCACCATCCACCTAAGGTCACAAACTTAAGGAACCCCTGAGATGTAATGCTCTGTACACGAAACCCAACCTCATCCATGTGGGCAGTAACTATTACATGCGTGCCTTCACCTTTCGTATAGGCTACTGAACCTGCCAAATCCTGCTGACATTCTCCCCAGTGCTGAAGCTCTTGATTTAGAAGTTCAGCTACCTCCCCTTCAAATCCAGAGGGTGCATGCGCATTAGAAAAAGCTTCTAGATGCTTCTCGGCCTTTTGACGACTTACCTTAACACTTGTCATTCAAGCCATCTTAAATAAGTAGGCATTGTATTGTCGAATACATACTTATCTTTAGAACAAGGTTAGTATAGTTATTGAGTCTCACAAAGAATTGGCCTATGCAAACCTCTCTCTATGGCCAAAGCTGTTCCGAAACCCGAAACGACACCCAATAAAAAAG
>CAYUKP010000090.1:1650-7873 GCA_964445335.1 uncultured Verrucomicrobiales bacterium | reverse complement strand
GAGTTCTGCTGGTGCGCCACCATCCTCGTCTCCGATATACAGAGGCTTGGTGAGAATGTAATCGTTACCTTTTGCCCATAGAGCGCGATTCTTCACCATGAATTGCTCGGATACGGGGTCATAAGTCACCCCGGTGAGTGCTCCTCCATTGTCAATCGCATCAGACATGACATCTATAAATGGTACGTCATTATCGATAGAGAGCTCATCTACGTATGCCGTATCCGAACCTATAGAGACACTACTATCCTTCATGTAAACCCATCTGAAAGTGTGAGTTCCTGCCGAAAGATTTGTGTTATTATATCGCGTCCAGTCCACTTCCCCAGAGGCATTGAGCACCAGTCTATTATCGATGTAGAACTCAAAGAAGTCATATTCCTGTTCCGAGCTCACCTTATACCAAAAAGAAATCGATTGTGTCTCGGCGGTGATTTCAAAGGTCGAGCTTTGCGAATCACTAATCTTACCACTCTGTAGGGCGTCTACCCCATCATGTGATGTAATCCTCTGTGGCGTCCATGGCAGTGCACCAGAGAATGAGATGGACTGAGTCGTTTCTATTGCAGACTGATTTGTGAGCGGAGTCGCAGGTGCAACCTCTAAGCAATAGGAGCCTACAGAACCGTAGCTCGTCCATCCAGATGGAGAGACATTAAACGGTGTGCCTGTAGCGTCTCCTTCTAGTGTCACCTCATAGATTCCAGATTGTAAGGTTAACTCTCCTGACGCCGTTTTTGAACTATCAGAATCATAGGTTAATAAGGTCGTATTTGAGCTATCCTTAACTGTCATCTTAATATCCAAGTTCGAGTATGGTGCGCTAGATCCACTCGTCAGGCTAATAGTGCCTGATCCGCGAAAGTCGACGAGGAAGACATCCTTATCTCCGCCTCTACCGATGTATCCATTCACCTCTTGTGCCGCATTAACAAGGGTGATAGTGGTCGCGGTCCCTGCGGTGTCACCATAATCATCATTTAAGAAGGTCAATCCTGTTTGGCTCATTACAACAAAGTCGTCTTCACGGTTTGTTGCCCCCTGGTATTCCCCCTTAGACCATTGTGCGACAGAAGCCCCGTACCCTGCGCCCATGATCGGAGCCCAATGGTCTAGCCCATTCGTGTGTCCCACGTAATACTCCTCAGCATCTCTTCCGTCATGAGCTAAGCCAAGGGTGTGTCCTAACTCATGAGAAATCGTATCGATGACATCAGAAACAGGGAAATTCAAAGAAGTTAAAAAATTCCAGCAAACAAGGTCATCTAAAAAACTATAGTATCCCGCCACTCCTGCGGCTCCTGGTGCCGCCGTATCGGTAGGAGTAGTGATGCACATTATCCGCTTGTTAGATGGTGTCGCATTGAATACCGAGCGTACGTTGGTGACATTCACATCGAAGCTAATGAAGTCCTCTGCTACGCCTTTGCAGACCGTTAGAATATCGGCGTCAGACATTCCTGATGGTTGAGCATTAATTATATTATTACCCCAGTATGGTTGGTTTACAGTCTCACCGTTGAAGTCCAGATAGATTACCGCTGTTGCGCCAGGTCGGCTCTCATAAGTTGTTGTTCCACCTGTGCTTGTCCCTACAATCGCATCTGGCGAATCCACTGCATTCACCTTTGCGCTGATTTTGCTCACCTTTTTCTTTGGAAGGGGCTTTCCGAAGGCGGCTAAGACCGGGTGGGTAGCATCTTCTCGTGCACATTGTATCCCTGATACAGTGGTCTCTTTTACCGTCCATCCATTACCTTCGTTTAGATAAAGGTGTGCAATTCTCTTGCCACTGTATGTCACTCTTACAGAAGTTCGATACGCTGTTTCGCTGTAGACTAGTCGCCCTTCCTCATTCGCCAGCTCCACTGCGTATTGAATCGAGTCTGCCGTCTTTACATAAGAACTTACTTCACCTTGGTAACTGTATTGTTCTGTAACCTCCCAGTTAAAGGTGCTACCTTTTTCTGAAATAGTAGGAAGGTTGGAGGAAAGGTTAGGTAATGCGTAAGTTGTGTTTTTTCCTTGGATTACACCATTCTTTAAGACCCCTTTAAAGCTTCTAGGTTCATTCTCTCTTTTTAGTTTGGTGGGGGAGGTTTGGCTTTCCCTTATTTGCTCAAGATTGTAATCTGCGTCTTTATTCTTAATCTTGTGAGTAAGAGATGACACAGATTGGCTAGGCTTAGTCTGTGTGAAAAAGCAACCAACCAATGCTAGGGCTGTGATACAAAATAAGATTGCTATGTTTTTTTTATTCATGATCTTTTATGTATATAAGCAGATAATATAGTTGATTAAAAGCTTTAATGAATAACCCTAGATTGTATAATGTAAATTGATTAAATTTATTATTCAAAGTTGGTTTATTAAGAGCGAGGATCGTCTATAAAATTCATTAAAAAGAGAACTTTTTAAATTTATAGTCTTGTAATCTTTGCGTATAAGAATTTATCCATAAAATGTATGAAATTAAACATAACTTCTATTGTACTTACTTTTTTATTAAGTATTCAGGTGCTTATAGCTGATATAGACCTCCGAGGAGGAGATATAAGCGAGCATAATATTGCTGATGGAGATATAGGTTTGAGTGCGTGGGATGATGAGTTTTCTATACAAATACCCTTAATCAATGCTGGAAATGAAAGCTCAGGCGCATTTAGTATCAAGGTGTATGCTTCTGCTGACACGATCATTGATGAAAGTGACTACTTAATTTATTATGCAGGTGTCTCGGAAGAAGATCAATTATTAGCTTATGAAAGTGCAACATATGAGTGGATTGGTGCTTACATCCCAAAGTCTGTGCCGAGAGGCTCTTACTATTTAGGCTGGATTATTGATGCCGATAATGAAGTCGTTGAAACCAGTGAGTCTAATAACACCGTTCTTTATAAAAATGGTCAAAATGGTGGTAGGATTATAGTAATTAATAATTACCCTGACACTCCAAGTAACTTTCAAGCGTCAGTTTCATCAAATAGACAACAGGTGGCTTTGTCCTGGGATCCTGTAGTGTTTGCGGATGCTTATCATATCTATTATGCCATTGATGATGACGAAAACTTTAAATATTTGCATAGTACGACAGCCTCCACCTATACACATTTAGGAGTCGCGCCAGGCAGGACTTATACATACACCCTTATAGCAGAAGATAATGGTGAAGTTTCAGGTCTTAGTGAATTTCTAACAATTACTCCACACCCTACACCTCCAAATGGAATCAACACCCTCACGAATCTTCGTGCAAATGATGTAGATATTATTGCCGAGGCTATTTCAAACCCAGGAGCGTATGGAGTATATTATAATGCTCAATATCAAGAGTTTATGATAGAAGATTCTGCTCACTGGCCTGCCGGGAAAACCTATTATCTCTCACGACCACTTTATGTTTTTGATGCCAATGGGGGAGAAGCTGCTATTCTCACTATTGATCCTGGTGTAATCGTCTTAAATACGGGGAGTAGTGCAACCTCAGGATCAAGTGACTATGGTGCACTCATTGTGGGACGTAATGCAAAACTTATTGCAGAAGGAACAGCAAAAGCTCCCATTTACTTCAGTACGTCGGCATATTATGAGAATATTTACGGAGCTGATATTGATGGGGATGGCTCTATAGCCCCATATCCAACATTAGAATCAAAGGGGTTGTGGGGGGGACTCATTCTGCTTGGAGACGACTTTGTTGCAAATTATGATACGACCACAGAAGTAGGTGAAGAGGAGGTTTCAAAGACTCAATATTCAAATATTATTAATATGATGGGGGCATCGGAAGCTAACAAAGACCTACTCACGTATGGAAACTTCTCAGGATCACAAAACAATGCTCATAGTGCTGGATCACTCTCATACGTGTCGGTGTCTCACGCGGGTATTGGAGACTCTGAGCACGGGCTTACTTTTGCTGGCGTTGGTGCGGGAACCAAACTTTCGGTTCTTGAGGTTCTTTCTAGCGCAGGAGATGGAATGCAATTTCTCGGGGGATCAGCTAATTTATTAGGTGGCGCAGTTATTTATCAAGGCGAAGATGCTCTAGATATTGATGAAGGCTATGATGGGAATATTCAATTTTTTGCGAATATTCAAGATCCTAACAGCGCAAGCCAAGGATTAAATTTGAGTGGAAATAGAGGCGGGTCATCTGATGACGAGATCTCCACTCCTATTATTTCAAACTTTACACTCATAGGAGGCGTTCATGAGGATTCTGCGATTAAGTTCGATAACTACTTTGGGGGGTACCTTGTCAATGGAGTTGTCACTAACTTTACAGATCTTATTGAAGTAACAGATAATAATATTGGAGGGGTGAGCCCATATGGAGCCAATTTCTTTGGCGTTTATGAAAATGTTTCCGACAACCAAAGCAATACTCTAGAAATTACATATAACAACGAGATGATTCAGCAATCTGGATTAGGACTCGGAGTTATTAACCTCAATGGTAATAGAGTCGATCCAACTCCTCTGGCCAACTCCCCCCTCCTAAAGGCTAATGGAGCAACATATTATGATCTCAACGCTATTCTGGGTGCTCCATTCTGGGGTGAGGCTCAAGGTATTAGCTCCGTAGGAGCGTTTCCTCCTAACAATAACTGGTTAAAAGATTGGTCTGTTGCAGACTTTGTTTTTAAAATGTTTAACTAAATAAGCGTTCTGAAACACAGCTAAACCTCTTTCTATATAGGTGTCACTGTAAAAGAAGAAGGGGAGTCTTTTGATAAAATCTCCAGCTCCAAGTTTGCAATCTCAGATTAGAGCTGGTATATTAACTTAAATCTAAAAATAAATGGGAGCGGACATCCATGTATTCATCGAATATCGTTATCGTAAAGAAAGTTTAAAGAGCCGAGGGTGGGAGAGTTTTCATGAGGATGGCAAACTATCTCTGGGACGTGACTACGACCTTTTTACAGCGCTTAGTGGTGTACGTAATTTTGACGAAGATTTTAAAGAGTTGATTCCTCCTCGTGGACTCCCTCAAGATATAGCTGGTAACGCGTTTAGTTTTTTTTATGATCGGGTATTGGAAGAGCCGGACGCTCAGCCTGTAAATGCTTTTTGTGAGTACATTTTACGGTCTGATGTGAAACCTGAGGCTGTCGTTATTACAAGAAGAGGCTTTGAGTATGTACTGAAAGAGGATTTCCATAGTTGCTCTTATTTATCTCTTGAGGAGATTTACGCGTGTCTAGAGCATGCAGAACTCCTTCTTGAGAGGGCAGATATTTGGTTCCAAGCTGCAGTCGCAGCAATGGCGAAGCTTGATGAATACCTTGATGTGAGACTAGTTTTCGGGTTCGATAATTAAATTACTCGCAATTATCAGTTAGGAATAAAAATTTTCACTAATCAAAGTGTTATCCTTATGATACTTGAACCCCTTCTACTGTTTGGCTCTATTGTATATGGATGAATATTGTTTCGAGTTTCCCTAAGAATTTAAAACCTCAATTCAAAGCTAAACTCCGGTTTCATTTTCGAGAGACGAAGCATGAAAGGGGAGATCAATGTTTTTTGTTTAATCAAGACGGTCATCGATGGGTTCCAATGGAGATGGATGGCGTTAAAGGATTGAATACAGTTGGAATGTGGACAGATGATCTTCAGGTTTTTCGTAGGGGCGATGAGGTTATAGTTGACTGTACAGTTGTGTGGGAAGAAGCTTACAAGGATGTCGTTAAAGAGGGAGTGAAGTTTGAACTGTGGGCTTGTGGTTTTTTTGCGGAAGGAGAAGTGATTTATCGTTACGAAGAGGGGTGGTCATGTTTGTAGAGAGGTTTTTATATATGAAATTAGCACTTCTAGCTTTGGTCTTTCTCCTATCAAGCTGTGCCACGTATATTAAGGGCGATTTGGCTACGTCCAGAATCGCAACACTTGATGATGTGGGAGCGAGGTTTGAGCAGGTGGCGACTAAGGCAAGAAGAGGAGAAATTTTGATTTCGGGAGAGTTATATACGATTGATTATACATATGACATCTCTGGAATAGGTAATAAGATCGCTCCTTTCATCACAGCGTGTACATTAGGGATTGTGCCACTCTATTCTACAAATAATGCAGATGTGGAGTTAGTGGTGAAGCGGCAGGGTGTCGTTGTTTTAAAAGAAACCTTAGATAGTAGGTTTCATACGACTTATGGGTGGTTAGCGATTAACGCCGCCGAGAAGAATGCGTCTGAGGATTTGATGGATTGGCATGAAGG
>CAYUKP010000090.1:0-1550 GCA_964445335.1 uncultured Verrucomicrobiales bacterium | reverse complement strand
GATGAGGTTTGGGCTGAGTTAGGGAGACGAGCAAAAGATCGGGGTATGAGTAGGGCTGAGTGCCTACAGCGCTTGATTAAGCCTGAGACTCTCTATGATGCGTTGAGTGAGGCGGAATATGATTTGACAGGCTTATGTTATGGCGATGATATGCCAACTGATAGCGCTCAGGTCGTTTACGAGCTGAGGGATGCCATCGATCATATACAAGAAGCTATACACCTTGACGACGAGGGTTTGTAACCCTTTCCTTTAGCCAATACGCTCTTAGCTTGTATAGCTTCCTTCCTTGAGAAAGCCAATGGGAAGGTCGTTGGAAGCATTGAAGTTCGCATAATTGGGGAGGATATGGTGAATGTCAGAGCTAGAGACGCCAAACCAGTGGAGGAGCTCGCCAAAGAGGTTGTCAACGGGAGTCGTTGGGAGGAGGCGTCCTCCGCGTCCGACATCGTTGGCACCGTCTAGGGTCAGGCTAGGGAAGGTGCCGTAGACTTGACCTCCATTGACTGGGCCTCCCATGACCATTTGATTGCCACCCCAAGCGTGATCGGTTCCACGGCCATTAGAGCGCAAGGTACGACCAAAGTCAGAGGCGGTGTAAGTGATGACAGAATCCGAAAGGCCGAGTTCTTCTAGAGCCATTTGGAAGGCTGAAAGGGCGGGGCTGAGCGTGGAAAGCATCCCCGACTGGCTATCGAGGAGTTCGGAGTGGTGATCCCAACCTCCGAAGGAAACGAAGATGGTTTGGCGAGTGAGGCCGAGGCTTTCGCGTAAGGCGATGGTCTTGAGCGCTCCATAGAGCTGTTGTGAGATCCAGCTGTCAGGAAAAGGGGTAGTAACCGAGGAGTCGTCAAAGGAGTCAAAGACGGTTTGCACATGTTCCTGTTGTTCGACACTGGTTTTGGAGAGCTCGACAAAGGCTGTTTCCATGAGGTTAGCGTATTCCTGATCCAATAGAGATTTGAGAGCAGTATTCTTGATAACTGAGGGGTGTGCTAGATCTGATTGCCCTGAATCACTAAAGGATAAGGCGCCTCCAGGAGTCATGACAAACTGCTGGGTGGTGTTGCCGACCTGAAAGGTATTGTTTCCTGAGAAGGAAATCGACATGGAGGTCTGGTCACTATTGGCGGAGTCATGCATGACATCTGCGATACGTCCCGCCCACCCCGTGAGATTAGATCCGCCCTGAGGGAGAGCGGTTTGCCATTGCTCTATTTGGTCAATGTGAGAGAAGAGAGCTTTGGGTATCCTTACGGATTCATTGTGATAGTCCTCCATGGAAGTAGGCTCGATTAAGGTTCCGATATTGGCAATGAACGCAAGTCGACGTTGTTGATCGCTCGCATCTGGGGTGAGGCCATTGAATAGAGTTTGTAGCTCAGGCATCCGTGAATGCATTCCGTAGAGTGTCCCGTCACCTAGAGCGCCTGAGGCTAAAGAGCGTTGCTGGAGGGAGAGAAGGCTGTCTTGAGGGAGAGCTAAGTCGGTTCGTGAGGCGAGGTATTCGCTATAACGTGCATCAGGACGTAGCAGAAGCTTATACCGGT
>CAYUKP010000089.1:0-7928 GCA_964445335.1 uncultured Verrucomicrobiales bacterium | reverse complement strand
GGTTTGAGTCAGTTGGTTGATAGCCGATCCCTCTTGACCTGATCTCCCTTAAAATGTTAGCATTTTATACATATTATGAAAAAATCTCTTCGCCTTTCCGGGCTTATTTTATTGGCTGTAGGCTCTGTTAGTTGCTCTACATTTTCAGAAGTTTACCATTCCGACCCGTTTTATAGACCTCCAGGTAATGCTTCGAATCCTAAAGTTACCCAACCAACGACTCAGCCTCAAAAGGCATCTTTACCTAAGTCGCCGTCTAAGCCTTCTTGGGCGTCACAGACAATCTCGTCACCTGAGCAAAAAAGCATCCGTAGATTAGAGAGCCTTTCTGCCCCAACGACTCCATCGATTTCAGCTCCAGAGCTACCTAAGGCCAGTAGTTACCCTGTGGCGGTTCCGATTGCAGGGAAGCCAGGGTATGTATATAACCCTTATAACAATAACCCTGTTTTTGTAGAAGGGATCCCTGGGGGTAAAACGGTAAGAGACCCTAAAGACCCTAATACCAACCATAAGTTTATCCTTCCGTGATTGGGGGGAGTCCTCCCTGCAAGGGAGGACAGTGTTTTTCGCTAACTAGGATCGATTCTAGCGGCGTAGGCGCCGTCTGAATGGTCTGCAAACGGTGTAATAGAGACGTCTGTCTTACATGTAAGGTGTGGGTGTGTCTGGATCAGGTTCTTGACTGTACCTTGGTTTTCTTCGGTATCAATAGAGCAGGTAGAGTAGATGAGTCGTCCTGTTGGTTTTAAACACGGGAGAAGGTTCTCGATGATATTCTGCTGAAGCTCTTGTAATTCTGCAAACTGCTCCGGCTTCAAGCGCCATTTGACATCCACTCGCCTTCTGATGACCCCTGTGTTTGAGCAAGGGACATCCGCCAGAATGGCATCAAACTTTCCTATCAGCTCTTTAGGTGCAGGTGTTGTCCAGTCATGAGCTAAGACTTGAGCATTTGAGACCCCGAGACGTTGGAGGTTGGATTCTAACCTAGGGAGCCTCTTTTCGTTAGAATCCGAGCAGTAGAGTTCACCTTTGTTTTCCATTTGCTCCGCGATCATGCACGCTTTCCCTCCTGGAGCTGCGCAAGCATCTAGAATGGTTTCTCCAGGTTGGGCTTGGAGGAGGTCAACTGCGTGTCGAGTGGCTGGATCTTGAATGTAGAGGTGGCCAGCTTGGACTTCCTCTAGTGGCAGTTTGTCGTTAACTTTGTAGAAGCGTGCATCAGAGGTTGGTTCGAGTTGCAGAGCATCCAAGTCAAGTGGTGCGGGTCGTAGGGAATTGATCCGGACAAAGTTATCGGCAGGGTCATTATTCCAGATGGCAAGTGCGGTTGTATTGTTGAGTCCAAACTGCTTACGCCAGCGTTTCCAAAGCCATTCGGGGTGACTGTATTGGATCGGGAGGGGGAGGTTTTCTAAGTCCTCCATGAAGCGCTTTCTAAGGAGGAGCGCCTTACGTAAGACCGCATTGATAACCCCTCGTGTAGCAGATCTCCCACAGTTTACGGTTTCATTAACAGCTGCATGGTCAGGAATACGCAAAATCATGAGTTGGGCAAACCCAACTCTCAGGATATCACGGGTTTCATGATCGAGCTTCCCTTGTCTGATTTTGCCAATCCATACGTCTAATAAATTCTTATGCCTAATGACGGCCATGATAATGGCCTGAAGAAGAGCGCGATCATTCGGCGCCAGATTATTACGCGTGGCATGTCGACTAATGAGAGATTCCGCATAATCGTGCCCCTTCGACCAAGCGCGTAGGATAGATACGGCGGCACGTCTGACATTTTTATCTTGTTTAGGCATAAGTTAGCGTAGGCTTAGGCTTCTACGGAAGGTCTTCCAATGGAGTGGTATTCAAACCCTTGAGACTTCATCGATTCAGGTTGGAAGAGATTACGTCCATCAAAGATAAGTGGAGACTTCATCTTCTCTTTGAGTTTGGCGAGGTTGGCATTAGCAAACTCTGGCCACTCAGTAGCAATGACGAGGACTTCGGCATCTTCGATACAACTGTAAAGGTCTTCAGCAAAGGTGATCTTCCCTTCGAGAGAGGTGAACTTACGCGTTGTTTCGATCGCTTGTGGATCGTAAGCGGTAATGTCGGCACCTTCTGCTAACATATCTTCGATGAGCTTGATGGCGACAGACTCTCTGACATCATCCGTGTTTTGTTTGAAGGCCAGCCCCCAGACAGCAATTTTCTTGTCTTGGAGAACCCATAGCTTTTCGCGGATCTTATCGAGGAAGAGTTTACGTTGGTCTGAGTTGATGTTTTCAACTTGTTTGAGGAGGTCGAAGGGGTACCCAAGGGTTTCGGAAATGTTAATGAACGCCTTAATATCCTTCGGGAAACATGATCCACCATATCCGAGGCCAGCGTTGAGGAAGCGACGACCGATGCGATCATCCATGCCAATGCCCTCGGCTACTTTTTCGATGTCTGCGCCAGACTTTTCACAGATACGAGCTACCGCATTGATATATGAGATTTTGAGCGCCAGGAATGAGTTAGCCGCGTGTTTGATGAGTTCTGCAGACTCCACATCTGTTACGAGAACAGGGGCGACAAAAGGCTCATAGATCTTTTGCATGAGTTGAGTGGCCTTGTCATCATTGGATCCGAATACAATACGGTCTGGCTTGAGGAGGTCGTCTACAGCGCTCCCTTCTCTGAGGAATTCTGGATTAGAGACTACACCAAATTCACAACCCGGAGCCGCGTAACGCTTCACGGTTTCCGCTACTTTTTGACCAGTTTTCACAGGCACAGTAGACTTGTCTACGATCACCTTGTAACCCGAATCAGGGGTGAGACAAACTGCGATTTCTCTCGCAACCTTCTCGATGAAGGATAAGTCAACGGATCCATCTGGTTGGGGAGGAGTAGGAACGGCGATGAATATGACATCGCTACTAGCAACCCCTTCTTCGGTGGAGGTCGTGAACTTGAGACGACCTGCACCAACGTTTTTCTTTACGAGTTCTTCCAATCCTGGCTCAAAGATCGGGATCTTTCCATCAAGCAAGGTTTGGACTTTCTCTGGATTGTTATCCACACATGTGACTTCATGTCCGACTTCTGCAAAGCATGTTCCAGTTGTCAGGCCTACATAACCTGTTCCAATGATAGAAATCTTCATATATGGTATTCCAAGTAGCGATCGACCTATTCTTATGCAAGAGCTTTTGTTGAGAAAGAGGGCTCATGCAGAGTGCTGTGTTTTCCCCTCAAGAGGGAGTCTCTCTATCAGTCACGGTATAGGCGAGAACGTCATCCAGAAGTTTGGCCTCAGGAGCGCACTTGAGAGCCATTCCATCTAGATACATCAGGCTTTTGATGATAGGAAAGGCACCCTGGGGGAACTCCATGCCAGAGTGGACACACAGCTTGACCGTTTCCATCATTTGGTTGGTCAGACTACTGGTTCCGCTCTCAAACCCTTCATACAGTTTGGTGAACCGTTCGTAATATTGAGAGGCGTCTTTTGGAGGAGAGAGGCTGAGGCTCTCCATCGTTTGGGCTGCTGAGGAGTAGTCTCCTTCACCTAATTCCCCTAAAAACTTTAGCAGTCCCTTACTAAAGGTGAGGTCGGTTTCTTCGATGTTGGCATTGTCTAGAAACCAGAACTCTTCGTTGTGGAAAAAGACGTTCCCAGGGTGGAGGTCTCCATGAAACTTTGCGTTTAGGAATAGGAAATACCCTTGGATGCGAAAGAGATGTAGAAGGTGTTGGTAGGTGAAGCTCCCGTCTTCTAGCCCCCGACTGACGCTTTTGTGTTCAATGTATTCACTCACTAAGACCTCAGAACTTGTGAGATCCGCATAAATTTTGGGGAAGTGGAGGGCGTGCAAGTGAGACAAGTCTGGTCGCTTGTCTCGTAATTCTTGCAGTTGTAGGGTTCCTCGGGATTCGTTTCTCAGATCAAGCTCGGTGCGCGTGAGTCTGGCAATCGTTTCGATAGTACCGATCGGGTCGGCGAGCCGTTTGAGCTTGGGGTAAAAAATAATGGCGCATTGAGCGAGTCGCTTGACGGTACGGAGGTCTTTCTCAAATGAAGCTTGCGCTTGAGGCTTGATGATCTTTACGACGACTTGTTCTCCCGAGTTTAGAGTGGCTCTGTGCACTTGACCCAGCGAGGCGGTAGCAAGAGGTGTCTGGTCAATGGTTTGTAATCTCTGGTGAAACTCTGGAGTGGCGGACTTTTGCAAAACGCTCTCGACAGTCTCCCAAGGGATGGGGGAAGTGGTCTCAAAGAGAGATCGCAGCTTGGCACAGGTCTCACTACTGAGAAGGTCAGACCTGACGGCATACATTTGAGCGATCTTTACCGCAAGTAACCCTTTGCGTTCGATTGATTGGGTGGAGAGCTTCTCAGAGGGGCCAAAGAGAGAGCGAAAGAGGCTGATAAATTTAAAGGCGCGTTTCATAGAAGAAGGTATAGCGAGTTGGGGGATGTTGCAAGGAGTGGTTAAAACTCTTCATTTAGAGCTTTTATGACATTTTAAATTGGCGCACTTTGGGAGTATGCAAGATGTGGTAGCTTTACATTTGGAGTCCCTAGAGGATGCCATAGATCGCAGGGATGCGAAGGCCTTGATGAAAGTTGTAGGCGAGCTTCACTATACGGATTTGGTTCAGTATCAGGAGACTCTAAGTAATGAGGAGGAGATACAGTTTTTTGTCACCACCATTGGCGTCCCTCAGTATGCAGAAGTTCTGGCAGACCTTCCTGAAGAGTTGATAGAAACTTCGCTTTTTCACTTTCAGTCCGCTCAACAACAAGAACTCTTCGGGCACCTTTGTGATGATGACCAAGCCAAGGTTTTACGCGCGTTATCGGACCAAAGAAAACGATTGGTTTTAGACACCATAGAGCGAGAAGATCGGCAGTTGATCCGATCCTTACTCAAGTATGATGAGGAGACTGCTGGAGGTTGGATGACGACGCACTTCGGAGCCGTGAATATTGAAATGACGGTGGAGCAAGGATTACAGGCATTGAAAGAAAGCCAAGAGTCCACCGAAACTCTTTCGAGGATCTTCATTGTGGACAATGACGGAGTGCTGGTGGGGCGTGTCAGGTTTCGTGATTTAGCCTTCAGTGCGCGAGACGCGTTGATAGCAGACATTTCCCACCCTGTAGAGCCACCGCTTCTTGCGACAGCTGATCAGGAAGAGGTCGTGATGACGATTAAGAAGTATGACCTCTTAGTGGCACCAGTGGTTGATGAACAAAACCGTTTGTTAGGGGTGATCACTCATGATGATGCCATGGAGATCGCCGAGCAAGAATCTACCGAAGATATGGAGCGCCTCGCGGGGTTGACGGGAGAGCAAACAGAAAGCTCCTACCTGTATACATCGGTGGCGACTCACTTTCGCCGACGGTTTTTGTGGCTTTTTGGATTGGCCTTGTTGGCGATAGCCTCAGGTTATGTGATGTTGCAATATGAGAGCATTTTATCAGAGGTCTACATGCTCTCACTCTTTCTGCCTATGGTGATCGCTGCCGGGGGAAACACTGGAGGACAAGCAGCGATGATGGTTATCCGGGCGATGGCTCTGGACGAGTTGCGTCCACATGATAGCATTAGGGTTGCTTGGAAGGAATTTCGTTTAGGTCTCTTGCTTGGTTCGATCTTAGGAATCTCAACCTTTGTGATCTGTGTATGCGTGTTGCCACTGTTTAGAGCTCCCTTGCCAGAGATGGTGAGCTATCTAGACTTTGGAGTAGCGGTCTCTTTGGCTCTAGGCGTGCAAGTGATGTTTTCAACCTTGATCGGAGCTTTGCTTCCCTTAGGTGCCAAGAGTCTGAAGCTAGACCCTGCTGTGATCGCAGCACCAGCCATCACAACAATCGTTGACGTGATCGGGATGGCCATTTACTTTACCACCGCACAGGCGGTATTAGCACTGTAATCTACCCAATACTATGGAAGACAAGAAGAAGCCAATGGAATATGGCATGGTTGGAGAAGATGGCCTCACAATGGAAGCTCGTCTAGAGAAATATAGTGGCGTGACGGATTGGGGGTACCTGAGAGCAGCTTGTATGTATGAGGTGCTCTATTATGTAGATCAGACACTTGACCTAAAGGTCGTTGCTCATGCGTTTTTGGAGGATGATTCGACTCAAATCCAGCAGTGGCTTAAGGCTGGAGACTTAGTCAAGCTAGAGAAGCTCCACCTCCAGCACTTTGATAAGGATAAAACAAAGGAGTTTGAAGCAACAGTTGTGTCTCCCTTTGTCCTGTGTAAAGAATACCTTAAACCTTAAATTTCTGTGTCTTATCCTACCCGACATTACCAAGGGGCCTCAGCCGACTCGGCACTTATGCAGCGCTTCAGATCCTATCTTGATCTCGAAACCCCTCAAGAGTTAGAGAGCTTAGCCCAGCAGAGCCATGCCCTTACCAAAAAGCGCTTTGGATCGACAATGCGCCTTTTTGCGCCCCTCTATCTGTCTAACGAATGTGTGAACAACTGTAAGTATTGTGGCTTCTCTCGTGACAATAAAATCTTTCGTACCACCCTCACTGTTGAGCAGGTGGTTCAAGAGGCGAAGTTTCTTTATGATAAAGGATTTCGTAGTATCCTATTGGTCGCCGGTGAGCACCCTAAGTTTGTATCTGACGGGTATTTGCAGAGTTGCATACGTGCCATCAGAGGGATGTTTCCTACGGTAGCAGTAGAGCTAGGGCCTATGGAAGACCATCAATACAGAGAACTCGTAGAAGCGGGGGCTGAGGGATTGATTGTTTACCAAGAAACCTACAATAAGGAGCGCTACCAAGAGTTGCATACTGCCGGACCTAAAAAGAATTTTGACTGGCGAATGGAGTGTCCAGAGCGAGCCTACAATGGAGGGTTTCGACGCATCGGTATAGGAGCACTCTTTGGGTTGTCTGAATGGAAGGAGGAGGCTCTCCAATTGGCTAGGCACTTGGAGTTTCTTTATAAGCGAGGGTGGAAGGCGCAGTACAGTATCGCCTTTCCTAGAATGCGCCCCTATGCAGGGAATTATCAGTATTCTCCAGACCCAAACCTCTCGCTTTCGGATAAGGATTTAGTGAAGCTTATCTGTGCTTTTAGATTATGTTTCCCTAATGTCGCCATCGTTCTCTCGACCCGTGAGCCAGCGATGTTACGCGATCAATTACTCAAACTAGGAGTGACGCATATGTCGGCAGGATCGGCCACCGAGCCGGGCGGGTATACAGGAGCGGGAAATGAGGATATTCATTATACGATCAAAGGGCGACGTGTGGATCTAGAGAGTGATACCAAACCTTGTGGTGCAACGGAGCAGTTTAAAATCGATGATGAACGCCCAATAGAGCAAATCTCCCACCTTCTCAGGCAAAACGGCTATGATCCCGTATGGAAGGACTGGGATGAGGCTATTTTAAATACTCTTTAGAAACGAATGTAAGCGATGAACATTACAATAAATAACAAACCAACGGTTACGAGCGCTCAAAATGTCAAGGAGCTCTTAAGGGAACAAAAATTGGACGGGAAGCCTATTATTGTTGAGCGCAATGGGCAGGCGGTTTCTCCCAGTAACCATGATTCTGAAAGTTTAGCAGAAGGGGATAGGGTCGAGCTTTTCATGCTAGGTGCTGGAGGGTAAAAAGATGAAGGGAGTCCAAATACCTATGTGTTGGCAAGAGAAAATGTTCTGATGCGATAGGTATGACGACAGGAGGCCTGTGTGGCATAACACCGCTTCCAATGTCTCCCTTGTTGCGATAGTTTATTCCTCAATACAGATACGACATCCCAAACCTCAGTCTAAAACAAAACAACAATTTACCGTTACGACGACATCAATATAACATAACTTCACCTCCCTAAAGGAATTGCTTCTCCAAACTTCCTCTATGACATCCTAGAGCGCTTGAGCACCGTAAAGG
>CAYUKP010000088.1:0-8019 GCA_964445335.1 uncultured Verrucomicrobiales bacterium | reverse complement strand
GTAAGCAACGGAATGGCACCCTGCACCTGCATCAGCACGGCACAACTAAGGAGGAATAGACGTCTAGTGATCATAAACAATTAATAGGTAGATAGAATGCAGTTAGTATACTCACCTTTACTACGCAACATTTCAAAAGAAAGCTCCTATTCCCTTCGGATACGCTGAAGAGGAAAACGCTAGCTAATTCAGCTTATGCAGAAAATCGAGTACAATGTCTCAAAAACAAGCTAAAAGACCCTTTGCTGTTCAATAATATTCTATTTCTCGCATTACGTAGAAAATTATATTCATTATCATGCCTAGATTACATCGTAATAATTTCCTAATACTCATTTCTACTCTAGTCTCCTTCCTCCATGCGGACATCATCCAACCCAATATTGTATTGTTTTATGTAGATGATCTAGGCTGGCAAGATACCGAACTAGATCAGATCGATGATGGTGCTCCTGTGCCTTGGAAGACCCCAAATATCGTCTCACTGGCTAATGACGGCATCCGCTTCACCGAAGGATACTCTCCTGCTCCGACT
Organism: uncultured Verrucomicrobiales bacterium; assembly: GCA_964445335.1. Classification (GTDB taxonomy): domain Bacteria; phylum Verrucomicrobiota; class Verrucomicrobiia; order Verrucomicrobiales; family Akkermansiaceae; genus WTJZ01. The sequence goes on along the minus strand of CAYUKP010000088.1, from coordinate 7,484 downwards.
TGTGCTCCCAGCCGTGTAGCAATAATGTCAGGAAAACATCCTGCTAGAACAGGTAAGACACACGTCATTGGCGGCGCTCCACCAATGCCCATCAACAACAATGTTCAAATGGTAAGCCCGTTTTGGCCCGGTAGAATGGAGTATAGTGAGTACACCATTGCAGAAGCGCTATCTGATGCTGGGTATTATACTGGCCATGTCGGAAAGTGGCATTGCGCTATTAACCATCATGCTTCACCAACATCTGACGAACAGGGTTTTGAATATGTTTCCACCGCCTTAGGAGTCACGGCAGGAATGACAGATATCACAACGGGATTTGCAACTACCGAAGCCAGTGATGCCTTTCAGTTACAAGAAACTCTCGATAGCAGTTATGGTGACTATGCCGGATTACCTGCTAGACCATACGACGCCACTACTGAAGATGCTCTCACATTCTTGCGTGATAGTGTATCTCAACAACGCCCATTCTTCCTCTACCTCGCTCATTTTATGGTGCATACCCCCATCCAGATGAGGGACGAAAACCTCTTAAAATACTACTCTGAGCAAATGGGGTACGATTATGATGGAACTAACACCCCTGCAACATCATCTGACGATTTATCAGAATTCATAGGCTCAGGAGGCTATTTTGTTGATCCCTCTAGCTCTCATGGTGAAGGGCAAAAAAGCCCTTATTATGCAGCAATGTGCGACACTTTGGACTGGAGTCTAGGAAAAATTGTAAGCTATCTCAAGAATACCTCCGACCCTAGAAACCCAGGATACACACTTTTTGAAACCACATACATTGTATTCACTTCAGACAATGGAGGAATGGAAGGATCTACTAAAGATCATATTACTGATAACGCCCCTCTTACATTAGGTAAACTTTCTGCTAATGAAGGAGGTATTAGAGTGCCCTTTATCATTACTGGTCCACATATCACACCTAATTCCGTTTCCTATGAACTCATAAATGGGCTAGACCTCTACCCAACATTCCAAGCCATTGCCGATGCTCCTGGACGAGAAAGCCAAAACCAGTACCTTGACGGTGAAAACGTCCTCCCATATCTCATAGGCGACACTTCAACGATACAAGATACAGAAGGCAACCACAGAGACACTCTCTATTGGCACTTCCCGCATAGTCTTGATACTCGTATGAAAAGCGCCATTCGTAAGGGGAATTATAAGCTCTTTAAAAACTACCTCACTAACGACTATAATCTGTATCATCTAGGCAATTGGGAGTCTCCCGACGACTTGAGTGAGTCAAACGACTTATATGGAAACGCGCTATATGCAGACATCTCTTCTGAGCTTAGTACTCAGCTTGAAGCGTTCTTAACTCAAATGGGGGGGCAACCAGGCTACTTTAGTCCTACATCTACACAAGACATCCCAAACAAAGAACTTGTACCAGATATTACAGAAGATACTTATGACACATTGTCTAGACTAGCCTCTGTTTCTTTTGAAACGGATGGCAAATCATCAATCGAACGAGCATATTTAACCTACACGATGAATGGAGGAGCTACCTATGAAGAATGGTTCCAAATGCCTGCCACCGTTGAAGAAGGAACCGCCTACGCTATCCTACCTCAAAATGCCACACACTATGTCTTTAATCTTATCGACGAAAATAACTTCATTCGCTCTAGCTTTGACTTTGACAAAACGCTTACTCCCTACTCGACACAGCTGCCGACTCGCACTCTAACATCTGTTGCAGACCGTCTGTATATTCTCCCTCATCGTACTGCTCAAGACCATACCATCGCTCAATGGAGATTTGATTCTTCTGAATTTGGTTCGAGCACTCACCAACTAGAAGTTGCTGGAGGGCATTCTTCTGGAATCTCTATAAGCAATTCTGGTTTTATGAGTACTGGATTATACTTCCCTACCTCTGTGGATTCATCAACGAGTGATCGCATCGAAGTCATAGATTCTAGTAACGACTCTCTCTTTCCTACTTCGTCAGACCCGAGCCTATCGGTCGAATGCTGGGTTAATTTTGCGTCTTTAGCAACAGGCCAAGCGCAATTTATTGTGAATAAGTATAATACTAGTGGTGGCTATTGTCTCTACCAAGATGCGAATACTGATAAGATCGGATTGAGGCTGCGCGATAATACCGGTAACATCCTTACTCTACTTTCCCCCATTACAGGATTGAGTACGGACAAATGGTGCCACCTCGCATTTTCATGGAATGGCATATCCAATACTGCAACACTCTATCTGAATGGAGCCGAGATCGCATCTAACTCTACTTCAGATCTGGATATCTTGACTGATTCGTCTTCCTTACTCACGTTTGGCAATTCTACCTCAGGCGCATACCCATTCCATGGGACTATTGATGAAGTGCGTATGAGCGCAATAGCCTATACGTTTGGAACTCATCCCGAACTCCCCAATGAGTTCTTACTCACCGATGACACACTCTCTCTGTATCAAATGAATGCCAGCGATGAAGGAGCTAGCGACGGCCTTATCTCATTGGAGGGAGATGACCTCAGTAACGTCATGTTCATACCTGGAACCGGATTTACAGGCTCAAGTCTGCACTCTAACTCAACACCGGGCAGTGAGGATCTAGACCGAGCTGTCATTAATGCCAGTAACAGTGCTGGATTAACCTACCCGAGCACTGCAGACCCCAGCTTTTCAGCAGAAGCATGGGTTCGCTTTGACAGTATCGATGCGCTTGATGACCAGCAAATTTTTAACTCCATCTCTGGTACTCAAGGATTCCAATTACTCTTAGTTAAAGAAAGCACCCGTATCAGAGCTCAATTACGTAATGGCGTCACATTCACATTAACGTCTCAAGACACGAATATTGCAGCTGAGGAGTGGCATCATATCGCAATAAGTTGGAACAATACTACAGACACTTTGAAGATATACCTAGATTTCGCAGAAATTGCTTCAGCAACAAATACAGAATATGGCATGAACGGATTCCTACAAGCCAACGAACTAGCGTTATGCAACTTTAACCTTACTTCAGGTACCCTGCCTGCTCCGCTACATGGCTATATTGATGGCATACGCTTCTTATCAAGTGCAAAAGACTACAGCACTACATCTTCTGACCTTTCTGAGAATTACCTCTCCTGGCAGCGTGAACACTTCAATACTAATCAGATCGCGCTCGGCAATGCAGACCCTGATGCAGACCCTGATGGAGACTCTCACTCCAACTACGCAGAGTTCCTTCTCAATCTAGCTCCTGATATGCACTCTCCTTCGGTCATAAGCATTGACTCAGCATCTACCTCCAACCACCCAACGATATCTTATACAAGCTCCAAACTATACCCTTCATCTTACACGATCAAGTACTCTACAGATTTAGAGTCATGGACAGAAGCATCAATTGGAGCTGACCTCGAGATTCTAGAAGACTCCGTAGATCTTAAAAATGGCAACTATTCCCACAAATTACGCTACATCAATAATACTGTAGTAACTCCCAACATATTCTTTTCACTCACGGCCGAGCAAGCTAACAATTAATTATTAGAGAATACTACGCTATACTCCTGATCTGATTTCAACTTCCTATTAAGCTCTCCAATATTTTTCACGCTTTGAGTCGTAATTAGAACCTTCTCCAAGCCTCTTACTGTTACTGGCTTGGAGATAATACAATAGTCTACATCACTGAGATCTAAGACCTTAATTTGTGCTTGCTCAAGATAGCTGAGATCAAATGACTTAGCGGCAAGCCTGCACTCATCAATCTCTAAAAAGCGTAGAATAGAAGATCCCTTAGGCTTGAAGCGCCCTAATTGTATACTACTAGCAGAGCTTGATGTGAATGTAATGTTGTTATTGTCGCTCAATATTCCACATTCAAAATCCTTCTCCCTATTCATCATCTTAATAAAAGACTCCAAGATCTGCACACGTTCTTCAGGAGATTCTCTGAATGCTAAGTCATAAGTCATCGTCGCCTCTAACAAGGCGTAATCATAAAAACGCTCTGAAATGGCTTTATCGAAAAGATACATCACATCTGAAACCTCGGGACGCATATCTTCATTAAAACGCCATTCAGGTAAGGAATTAATAAAATCAATGCGATTTTGTATCGGAGCTAGAGTCGAACTCAGATGTATCTCCTTTGCTTTATAAGTATTTAATTGAACGAAATAAGAAGTAGATAATTGCTGTCTAGCTATCTCATTAGTAGGATCAATATCGTACGCTTTATTAAATAATACCATCGCCTCCTTTAGATCTCTCTCAGGAAATCTAGATTCGGCTTGATTTACTAAGAATAGCTTAGACTGCTTAGTTAAATCCTGAGAAAGGTTCAGTCGTCCTTTCTTTAAGGTATCTTCAAAAAGCCTATACTCTAAGCTAACGCCATCCAACTCTGAGCCAAGTTGCTTGGAAATTTCTAACTGCCGATCTTTTTCCTTAGCGTTTTGTGCGTTACGCACCCCTAAACCTGCTAATAAAAGTAGAGACGCCATTACTATCCCAAACTTCAACCGATGGCGAGCTACAAACAAGAGAGTCACTCTCATTAGTGATGGTCTCTCCGCACGAGAGGCGAACCCTTGCAGCACCCCCTCTACTTCCGCCCTCATTTCAACAACAGAGGCATAACGTTCTTCTACCTCAAAATTCATGGCCTTTTCTACTACAGCCTTTAAACTTTGACGCACAAAGCCTGATACCTGAGTATTCAAAGGTTCATATTCACCACTTTGCGTCCTCTTGATTTTTTCTGCAAGCGTTCCTGATGCATATGGGGACTGCTTACTTAACAGAAAGTAAAGAATACAACCGAGAGCGTAGATATCTGCTCGATGATCTTTAATGAGGCCCTCTTGTGCCTGCTCAGGTGCCATATAACCAACCGTTCCTTTGATCTCTCCATAGAGAGTATTATTCCTCGCATCTTGAATAGCAGCTAAATTCTTCGCACCTAAGCCTTCATCACTAGTCTTACCCAGCCCCCAATCGCAGACCAGCACCTCACCAAACTTATCACACTGAATATTCTCAGGCTTGAGGTCAAAGTGGTAAACCCCTTCCGCATGGGCATATGAGACCGCATCACAAATCTTGAGAAAAATCTCTAAGAGTTCATTAAGATGAGCCCCTTGCTCTACAACCTTTTGTAGAGTCATGTTGCCCTTAAGGTCCATGGTGAAGTAAGGCATCCCCCCTTGATCTAGGCCTACTTCATAGATCTTGATAATATTTGGGTGACTAAGTGACGAGGTTAACCAGGCTTCATGGACAAAGTGCTCATAGAACTGACGACTAAGCCCTTCATTAGGTCGAGCCAATGCCACATAGCGTTGTGCTCTCTGATCGTAGCATCTATAAACCGCCTTCAGACTCCCTCGTCCTAGCAACTGACCTTCATCAAAATTTTCTTCAATCCCTTCTAACTGCTCTAATGCAGGATACGTCTCTCCCTCTTCCTCCGCAGATTTAAAGGTGTGATACAAATCTAATAATGCCTTAGACTTTCTTTCTTCACGATCTTGCTCCATAGATTAAATCTCACCTTCTAGATTGGCAATCAACGACTTAGCCTCTAATGTAAAACTTTTCTTCACTCGTCGTCTCAGAGTGTAAACTGACCCCGTAGTCAATCCGGTCATCTCAGCAATTTCCTTCGTGTTGTAGCCTTGCAAGCCTAGATCAAAGACCTTAATAGCATCCCCTCTAAAATTTTTCTTCAACCGCTCCATCGCTAATTGAGTGAGAAACTGCGCCCACTCCTTCTCTACCATTTCATCAAAGTCAGTTGGAGTATCTTTTCCATCGGGTATCTCTAACCCGAAGGCCTCTTGCTTAGCCTTAATTGAATTCTCCTTACGGTAATGCATCAAAGTCGTCGTGCGAATCACCACCATTAGCCAATTTCTAAATTTACCTTTGGCGGAGTCATACTCCTTTAATTTATTCATCAGGGTCACCATAACCTGTTGAGATAGGTCGTCCAAGTCATGCTCCTCAACCCCCATTTGCCTCAAAAAATAGTAAATAAACTTGTGATATTGCTCATAAAGTAAACTCCAAGCCCCCTCATCATGCAAATCCAAAGCCCTCCCCAACAAGGTGTGGCTAGTCTTGTTCTCATCCTTCATCCGTCGTGTAAATTGTGTTAAGGCCTCTTTCTCAGTTCTCAGCGAAGAGCCGAGCGTTAGCAAATTTTTATAAAAAGTGTTCGCGGTATTTAGCAAAAAAATCAAAAGTGTTCAATTTCTTTTTATTTCTTGCATTTTATTTCACCCTTCTTAAGTCCAGCTTTAAAACCCTCCGAATCCAAGCCTGTAAATAATATAAGTCCAAATGACGCTTTATGAATAAAAGTAAGGAAAACTCAATATTATTTATGCAATGAGTTAAAGACTTAAAAAGTCAGACGTTCCTGTTTCCTGAGAAGTATTGCTACGATTAGTACTCTAGGAAATTACAATCTCAGATTCCGCTTATTAGGAAGGGTAAACAAATGTGCTGTACAAAAAATGTAAAAAAATCCACTTCTGTTCAAAGTTCTCGGTAATGATGCATTCTGTTCAGTGATTCTGCCTTCGAGCATTTCACCACAAACAGAAAAAACTAATATGAAAGTAAAATTCGCTATACTACCACTACTGACAATGGGACTAACCCACGGCGCTACGGTGCAATTTGGGAACTTACGCTCCAATTTTGATGGTTCAGATGCTTTTAGTGTGTTTAGCCCATCGTTTGGTATTGGAGACACAGCCACTTCACAGAACGAGACATTTAGTGTCACGGACAATGTTGCTACCTGGACATTTGACATCATTGCCGATTACAATGGAAATGGTACAAATTCGATAGCTGATGATGGCTATGCCACATTCACGGTCACAGCAACGACTTCAGCCGCATCATTACCAACAACCACAGGAATCTCTGTCTGGATCGCAAATAACCAGACGATTACTATCGATGCTTCTATTAATACTTCTAACTTAACTGGAACAGTCGATAGTGCAGGATTCCAGCTTGGAGGAGTAAGACTATACGTCGGAGGAGTTACAACAGCAGGTGTCACAGGGGCTACAGCAACCCTTGGCGCTGCAGGTTACTACGATAACCTGAATACTGAGTTCGCAACTGGAGAGTTTACCACCTCCAGCTTCTATAATGGTGACTCACAGAACGTGCAGTATACCCTCAACAACACGACAGGAAGTGGCTTTGCTCTACGTGATTTAGGCTTTAGAACGACTATTTCATCAACAGCTGATTCAGTTACTGTCCCAGAGCCGTCTGCGTTAGCTCTTCTAGGCTTAGGAGGACTAGCACTTGTTGCTCGCCGTAAGCGATAAGTTGAATCTAGTTTTCATAATCATAAAGGCTCAGGTGATTAGCACCTGAGCCTTTTTTATGAGCGTGAGTATGTCTTCACGCGTCTGTGGTAACTAGAGCGTACCACTTGTGTGTCGCGTCGTAGAGTCTCGGGCTTAGTA
>CAYUKP010000087.1:0-8148 GCA_964445335.1 uncultured Verrucomicrobiales bacterium | reverse complement strand
CTCTCCAACGTTTCAGCCATTGCTGCAACAGGTGTATCACAACTTGCACCTAAATGCGCAAGAAACTGGCGTTCCGCATCACATTCTTTCGCAGTTTGCACACAATTCAAAGGAGCCAAAATAGGATCTATGAAATCAAGCTTCTCCGTCAAGGTCTCAATAGCTATTACCCCTTGTCCACCTGGAGGTAAAAAGTCTTCTGTCGAAAGACGATGCAAATAAAGGTCTACGCCCTCAATCTCAACCTTATCGCCTACAGGATAATCTAATCTTTCTAAACCAGCAGCGGCTAATAAGGTTGCATCCATGTCATCGCCGAGAGCAACTTTCTTTAAACGCGTGGGAACATTGCCACGTATCTCTGTAATTTGCAAATCCCCTCGGAGGGACTTCAACTGGCGTTGCCTTCTAACACCTCCCGTTGCAATTACAGCACCTTTAGGCAAACCTTGTAACCCATCAGGATACTTAGAAACCAACACATCTTCTCTAGAAGCCCTTGCAAGGCAGACTGGTAATGAAAACCCTTCATTTAGGACACTGGGCATATCTTTCAAACTATGCACTGCAATATCCACCTCTCCAACTGTCAAAGCCTCCTCTAATTCCTTAATAAAAATCCCTCGCTGAACTTGCGCTACTTGAGACACCTTTGATAAAGCCGTTTTGCGGTCTTTATCTCCCACGGTTTCGACAATCTGAATCTTGGTCTCTAATCCTGGATTGGCCTCTTGTATAAGTTGCTCGACTAAACGTGCCTGATAAAGTGCCAGGGCACTCCCTCGGGTCCCTATAGTTAAAGTTGAGATCATTTAGGATACCAAGTATCCTAGAAAGCTAAAAAATCAAATGAAAAAAAGCAGGACTTAAAGCCCTGCTTTTTTGGAAAATACTGAATAAGTAAGATTACTTATGATTGTGTTGTACAGTGTGACGCTTGTACTTAATCTCTGCGCCTTTAGCGATTAAACGCTTACGGCCTTTTTGACGACGACGCTTAATGATTGCGCGTCCACCTTTGGTTGCCATGCGTGCACGGAATCCATGCTGACGAGTACGAGTACGTTTTGAAGGTTGAAATGTTCTTTTCATGGTTCCTTAATATTTTAGGTCGTAATAATGCGAATTCTTGAAGTCTTGTCAACAATAGAGATTACTTTTTCTTAATGATAACATTATTCTCTTCATCTAGAACTACTTTTTGTGGAGTAAACGGCTCTGCAGAATACCCAAAAGACATGATGGCAACCCTTTCTCCTTCCTTGATTAGATGAGCAGCTCCACCATTAATTATGATTTTTCGAGAACCTCGTACTCCAGCTTGAGCATATGTTTCCAAGCGTCCACCAGCCGTTATGGATGCGACCAAAACCTTTTCTCCTTCAATAATACCGACCTCCTCCATAAGCTCGATATCAATTTCTATACTCCCCTCATACTCAACATTAGAGTCTGTAATGACGGCACGGTGTAGTTTAGATTTTAAAAGTTCTCTAAGCATAGAATAATGGTCTCTCAACCTTTTGAACTCTTTGGTCAAGCAAGCAAATAAATATTTTAATCTCTACCTTACCTTCAAACCTCTACAAGAGACCTTCGGATAAACAAAAAGAGGCTTTTGTTAATAAAAAGCCCCTTCTTACGTTTTAATTTATAGTAAGTGATTATTTCACTGAAGAATTACATTAACATCTGGCCCTGTATACGGTACGACTTCCTCTTCTTTGGACTCCATTTCCTCAATCAAATCATATTCCATCTGGGTTTTGAGACTTTTCTTGTAATCTCTCCAGCTCGTCCCCGTTAATTCAAGCTCAGCTTTTTTTGCACGCTTGGCCGCTTTCAATCGATCCAAAATAGCATCACAATCAGGATCCCTTCGATCAATTAGTCCGTCACCATCATTATCTATCCTATCTTTACATGTGTAGAGATTATCTTCTAAAGGAAGAGGCTCATCAGCCATTGCTATAGGGGTAAGAATAAACAGTGAGGCTAAAATACTAAATGGTTTTAAAGTAAATTTCATATATTCACACCTTATCCACAATAATTCAAATAGTCAATAGAAACATGTATTTTTGTAATATATTATATAAATATATTCAAAGTTCTAGCGAATAATTAAGAAAAAAGACTATAGCTATCTACGTTTCCATCTTCTTTAATAGTTGGGCAGAAGTCTTAACATCAAGATCGCCGTAGATCTCAATACCTCCTTTCTCCGAACTATAATAAGGATTGACTCCTAATGTCTCAGTAATTTCCTCGTACACTGCAAATTCATTGCTATTATCATAGGTAAAGGGTTTTGACCTTATAAACCTCAAGTAGAGGGATGATTTTCTGATTAGCGTCCTCTTTTGTTTTCGTGTTTAGATTGGTAAGACAGCCAAAAAGCGTTTCTTTCACTCATGGAAACTCAGCAGATAGCCCCCTTACTACCCTCTATCAGGTCAACCTACTAGTCTCAATAACATTGACTACCCTCTACTATTTTAGATTTCTTCTCAATCCCTATTCTCTTAGGAATCTTACTCCTTCTCGTACCTACACGTCTTTGCCCTTTTGTCATTGATCCGCCAATCTTCTATTGTATTAGGCTTGCCCTTTCTACGCCCCAAAAAGATATACTTCATATTGATATGAAGGAATGTATTGGATGTGGTTTTCCGTTAGCCGCTATGAATTTAACGGAGTGTCCTAAATGTGATTATCACCCATCAAGTGCTAAGCAATACCTTGGGATTCTCGAGGTTGATATTGCACACTCAGGTGAGACATGGGATGTGGCGAAGCAAAAAGTTGAAGAGGCTATGAATGATGCGCTTTATTATAACCATCGAGGTCTCAGGGTAATTCACGGTTATGGAACCAGCACACACGGTAAGTCCATTATTGCGCCACGCGCCAAAGCCCACTTACAGCATTTAGCTGAAATTTACGGAGGAAGATATGTCCCTGATAAGCACAATCAAGGAGTTTCTCTCGTATGGTTGAATAAATAAATACTGATTTTCTTTACTTTTTCAATTTGTTGTATTTTATTATTCATCGCTGTCATGAATACATTACATACAAAAGATCCAGAATTGACGCAATTCATGGATTGGCTAGAGCGAAGAAACCCATATCAATTTGAGTTTCACCAAGCTGTTGAAGAAATCGCAACCAGCTTAATCCCCTTCATTAGGGAAAATAGTAAGTATAAGGATGCTAATATTCTTGAGCGCATTACGGAGCCTGATCGTATTATTTCGTTTCGGGTGACATGGATGAGCGACTCAGGAGAATACCGAGTGAATAGAGGGTTTCGAGTCCAGTTCAATAACTGTATTGGACCGTATAAGGGAGGGTTGAGATTTCACCCTTCTGTTACCCAAAGTGTTTTGAAGTTTTTGGGATTTGAGCAGATCTTCAAAAATAGTCTGACAGGTCTACCAATGGGGGGCGCTAAAGGTGGATCAGACTTTAATCCTAAAGGAAAAAGCGATAATGAAATCATGCGTTTTTGTTATTCCTTTATGACAGAGCTTTCTCGTCACATCGGAGAAGACACCGATATTCCTGCAGGAGATATAGGAGTAGGCGCTAGAGAGATTAGTTATCTCTTTGGGCAATACAAGAGAATGCAAAACCGTTTTGTTGGAACCATTACTGGTAAAGGGTTAGAATATGGAGGTTCACTTGTAAGAAAAGAAGCTACCGGTTATGGATGTATCTATTTCCTAGAAAATATGCTTCAGCACCACAATGACAGTATCAATGGGAAAACCATCTCTGTTTCGGGTTCAGGAAACGTTTCTCTCTATGCTATTCAAAAAGCGACTGAGCTTGGAGGAAAGGTTGTGACGGCCTCGGACTCTTCAGGATTTATTCACGACCCAGAGGGAATTTCGGGAGAAAGGTTGAATTATCTTATTCAGCTTAAGGAAGTAGACCGTGGGCGTATTCACGAATATGCCGATAAGTTTTCTTCTGCGACATTTTATGCAGGGCAGAGACCTTGGGGTGTTAAGACCGATATTGCGCTTCCTTGTGCTACCCAAAATGAATTGAATAACGATGAAGCTCTTCAATTGGTAAAAAATGGAGTCGTAGCTGTAGCGGAAGGTGCGAATATGCCAACAACTATGGAAGGTATTCAAACCTTTAGTGAGGCAGGAGTACTCTTTGCTCCAGCGAAAGCTGCTAATGCGGGAGGGGTCGCTGTTTCTGGCTTGGAGCAATCGCAAAATGCTTTGAGAATTTCTTGGAGTCGTGGCGAAGTGAATACGCGATTACAAACGATCATGCACGACATTCATAAAAAGTGTGTGGATTATGGACAAGATGGCGGGAAGGTCATTAATTACACCCAAGGCGCCAATATTGGAGGCTTTGTGAAAGTGGCGGATGCCATGTTGTCTTACGGGGCAATTTAAAAATTGCTCACTTTGAGCTAATAAAGCTTACAGAAAGAAAGGCTTATTTAAGCCTTTCTTTTTTTAAACCCTCAACACGCTACAAAAGAAAAAACCTCCTAATTTAGGAGGTTTTTCAAAAGTTTATATAAAAAACCAAAGAGTGGTTTACCAAGAAGACTTGGTTACTCCTGGAAGCATACCGTGTGAAGCTAGCTCACGGAATGCAATACGAGAAAGATTGAAACGACGAAGGAATCCACGACGACGTCCTGTGACTTCACAACGGTTAACAAGACGTGTAGGACTTGCGTTGCGTGGAAGCATTGCCAAACCTTCATAGTCTTTATCTTTCTTCAACTGTGCGCGAAGGTCTGCATAACGTGCAACAACGCGCTCTTTTTTCTTGTTTCTTTCTATCCAAGCTTTTCTCGCCATAGAAGTGAGAACGTTAGCTATCATAAGTTCCGATGCAAGTATAAATTAACTAAAAAAATATTTTTAAGCTATCGGCTAAAGATTTAGCTCAAAAATTACTAGATTGGTTATTGAAAAGACAAGTGTTTGTATGCATCTTGCGCCATAGGAATTTATGAAAATTGTTGTAGCGTATTCGGGAGGCTTAGATACCTCTGTTATATTAAAGTGGTTAAAGGAGCATTATTCTGCAGAAGTCATCGCATACTGTGCGGATGTAGGCCAGGACGAAGAGTTAGAAGGTCTTGAAGAAAAGGCTCTCCAAACAGGTGCGAGTAAGTGTTACATTGATAATCTAAAGGAAGACTTTGCTGCGAACTATATTTATCCGATGTTCCAAGCAAATGCCTTATATGAAGGCCGTTACCTTCTCGGTACATCCATTGCTCGCCCTTGCATTACAAAAGGAATGATGGAAGTTGCTATTAAGGAAGGAGCAGACGCAATTGCTCATGGAGCGACTGGAAAGGGGAATGATCAGGTGAGGTTTGAGTTTGGAGCGGCCGCGCTGGCTCCTCACATTAAATGTATCGCTCCATGGAGAGATGAGGAATTCAGAAAGGCATTCCCGGGGCGTAAGGAAATGATTGACTATGCGGAGAAACACAACATCCCAGTCAAAGCAAGCATGAAGAAGCCTTACTCAACAGACAGAAACCTTCTCCATATTTCCTTTGAAGCGGGAGCTCTCGAAGATCCTTGGCATGATGCAACTGGAGAGGAAGATAAAGATATGTACATGTTGACGGCAGCTCCAGAAGACGCACCTGACACACCAGAACTTATTCAATTATTGTTCGAAAAAGGAAACTGTATCGGGCTCCAAGTCGACGGAATAGAAGAACATATTTCAAAGTATGATGATGTAACGATTCAAGGTGAGCGGGACGGATATACCCTTCTCACTCCTTATGGCGTGATGAGAGTCCTTAATTCCCTTGGTGGTAAGCATGGGATTGGAAGAATCGATATTGTTGAGAACCGCTTCGTAGGGATGAAGTCGAGAGGAATCTACGAAACGCCAGGAGGAGCAATCCTTCTCGAAGCACATCGTGATCTAGAAATACTAGTCCTCGATAAGGAAGCTCAGTCGCTCAAAGATGCTCTCATGCCAAGGTATGCAGAGGCTGTTTATAATGGGTTCTGGTTTGCTCCTGAGAGAGAAGGTATGCAGGCTCTCATTACTGAATCACAAAAAACCGTTTCAGGAGAGGTGAGGCTTAAGCTCTATAAGGGAAATATTATGCAAGCAGGACGTAGATCTAAGCATAGTCTCTACAGCGAGGAAATCGCAACAATGGAAGGCGGAGGATCCTACAACCAAAACGACGCTTCAGGTTTTATCGCGTTAAATGCATTGCGCCTCAAGGCGAATGCGGAACAAAAGGAGACTTTATAAGATATAGATAATCCTTTCCTTAGCCTTTCCTAGTTGAGAAGGGCTGAGGCTCATCCAGTTTGCCCATTTCTTAGTATGCCATCATCGACATTTCATAGTTTGCGCATGCGAGTCTTATCTCATGGACACAGAATGGAGCATTTTGCTTCTCAAGTCGGAGTGGGAGACATTGGGCTGAAGCAGAAGCTTTTGTCTCAAGCCGCCCCTTCATTAGTGGCTATTATTGGCAATAAAGGGGCAGGAAAGACCCAACTCATTTCGCACATGGTGGATGTTCCTACGGAACATCTGGCGAATCAAGACCCTGCGACTCTTTATAAATTTCTTCACCACAAGCAGTTTCCACCTGTTTCTCGCCAAGGCGCGCCAGAGCATACCTATACAAGCCATACAAGTGAGTATCTGAAGATGTTGAGTTTCTTGGAGGTTCAAGAGCAACAAAAGCCGGGCTTTCTCCCTGTCGACTCCAATATTTTTAATGCAGAAGGTATTCTATTTCTTATAGACGCTCTTGATCCGTGGGCTGGCGCCCTTTGGAAGCATTTCGAAAACTACGCTGAATCCCACAGAGGGCGGATCGTCGTATGTGTCAGCAAGATCGGTCAACTTCATAAAAAAGATTGGCCTGTTTTACGTAAACATCTTCTCGATAAAATTTCTCAAATCACATCGGAACCTTTACAAATTTATGAGCTAAGTGCGAGCAACTTACAAGAGTATGAAATGATTCGAATGAGCTTGGAGGATAAGGCGGTTGGAGAGTCCAAGTGGCAGGAACTCTGCGATCTCGTTAAACCTCTAGAACAGGGGTTTGAACAAATTGAAAGAACGCTTATTCAGCAGCAAGACTGGCTAACCTCAAGTGTCAAGATCACCACCCGCTTGAGAAGTCAATTATTCGAGCTGAGACAAGTGATTCGTCTTGAACTCTTGAAAAACATTGAGACTTTGGGGTGTAACCTTGAATACGCCGCCTCTTCTACCTTTCAAGAACTGAGGCAATGCTTGAGTAATGTGACCTATTTAAAGTCTATTATAGGGAAGACAACTTCTCTTACGTCCTTACAAAACGGCTTACGGAACCTGTTTGCCGAGGCTTTATACGAAGAGATTGGTCAGCACTACAACCGCATGAATGCCCATATCCAAGCGCATGTCTCAGAATTTGTTGAGACCTACCCTGTTTTGCTAAGATATTGCAAGGGCATTAAAGAGGGGGATACGGGAGTGGTCATTCCATTTTATGCCGAAGAAAAAACAGTTGATGACGAAATAAGAAAGGTTTTAGCCCAATTAGGGATTAGAAACACCTTTAATCATAAGTTATCCCAAATTGATAATGCAGCCGCTGTTAAGCTTAAAACGGCCTTAACTTTAGTGATCATAGCAGGTATTTGCGGTTCTTTTGCCCAACACATTCTAGGATTTCTTTTTCTCCTAGGAGCTATTGGGCTTTGTGTTTGGTGTTTCATTGTCCGTACAAGAGAAATTGAAGAGTTCTTTGACTTTTTAGAAGATTGGCTTTTTGGGATTGGGCACAACATGTCGCAACCCATTGACAGACTCAGTACGGAGCTTATAAACTATGCTATGGATCGCTATATGGCGTATTACGACCCCTTGATTCAACTGGTTAAATCACGTAAGGAGGTGATGCCAGACAGACTTCTGGAAGCCAAAGATCTCTATAAAAAGAATCGTGACCTTCTCAAGGAGCTTACTGAAACATCTCAACGACTTTCTATGAAGTGAAATTTTTTTAAGTTTCTTCTTGCCTAATGTCTTCTATCATGTATGTATTTACTCATCTTAGCAAAGCGGGTGTAGCTCAGTGGTAGAGCGCGACCTTGCCAAGGTCGATGTCGAGAG
>CAYUKP010000086.1:0-8195 GCA_964445335.1 uncultured Verrucomicrobiales bacterium | reverse complement strand
TTTGTGAGGAAGGTTTTTGCGATTGTCGCTGCGTTGCTAGGGGGTTGGTTGCTTAAAGAGGATTTACAAAACTATAAAGTATTGTTCGCTATCTTTTCAGGCTGTTGTCTGATGATGGCTTGGATTGTGACACGCTTTGATCCAGTAGAAATTGATTATTCCAATAAGGTGCGTCTCTTTAATGCGTTTCGCCATGTGAAGCTGGATCGAGAGTTTCGAGGGCTCTTGGCTTCTTGGATGGTCTTAGGAATCGGAAATCTGTTATGTCTCGCTCTTTTTGTAGAATATATTTCGAACCGCTCCTACGGGTATGATTTGGACGAATTTATGATTGGGTTTGTGACGACTTTTGTTCCCGAAGTGATGTATTTATTGGTGATTGTAGGTTGGGGTAAGCTCTTTGATAAATGGAATATTTATCTCCTCCGTGCCTTTATCAATATCTTCTTTGTCGTTGGGATTTTGGTTTACTTCTTGGGGCATGGATTGTCCTTTTTGATTGTCGGGATTGCCCTCCACGGAATTGGTAAGGCTGGTGGTAATGTGGTGTGGAGTCTCTGGGTGACTAAGCTAGCGAAGCCTGAACATGTAGCGGAGTATATGAGTGTGCACTCCTTTCTGACAGGGTGTCGAGGCTTGGTGGCTCCATTTATCTCCCTGCCCTTAGTTCTTCTCGTTTCTCCTAAGTGGATTGCCGTTATTGGGGCGGCGCTAATTGTGATCGCAACCTTAATGGTGGCACCGCAGATTCAGTTTCGTGCGAAGCGTCGTGATGGTCGTATGATTGATGTTGATCCACGATAGATCCTCTAAAGATCCTCATTTTTTGGTCGTGCATCGTGTGTGGTGTCGCTAAGAGGTGAGTAGATAAAACGCTATGCCTCGACAGAAAAAGAAACATCACGCGCGACGTCTCATGAAGCCGGCTAAGGCCCATCGTAATAAGGTTTTGAATCGAGACCTTGATGAAGCTTATAATCGGTATTGTGGGTCTAAGCTCTATACGGTTTTGGGTAAGTTACGAGAGGCATCAGAGACTTCTGTTTTAGCTCAAGCATATCTTATGGCTCTGGAGGCTGAGATCGCTAACCGTCGGGCAAAGAAAAATAAAGGCGATATGCAACGGAGGTTGTATAAGAAGAAGGTCGACGTTCTCAAGAATCTTGCGGCACATTGCCTCACCCATAACTATCGAATTGAGCAAGATCGCGCGCACGATGTTGGGGGGCCAAGTCTGGTTCTCTACTGTTACTTGCCAGGATGTGAGCAAATCAGTTGGCATTGTACTATTCGTAATTCTGAGATTCCAGATGCCCAAGAAGGCTGGGATGGTAAGAAGTTTTCGACTCTTCGAAAAATTGAGCAAGGCTTGCAAAACTCTTTGGCAGACCTTGTCTGTGTTTCATAAATTTCACTTGCTCAAAGGCAGGACACCTGTTTCAACCTTTATCTATCTATGTTGAGTTATTTCATTCGTCGACTCCTCTTGATTCCACCCACGCTCTTTTTGATTACCTTGCTGGTGTTTGGGATTTCTCGAATGATGCCAGGCGGCCCAATCGAACGCATGTTGCAACAAGCCACGATGGTAGACTCTGACGCCGGAGGTTCTAACTCGAGTAATGGCAATACGCTCGGAGAGAGTGAACTAGAGGATATCGAGGAGCTATATGGCCTGAATCATTCTCCTCTAAAGGCATACTTTCAATGGTTAGGTGCTTGGCCTAAGGAGACTTCGCTGACGAAGAAGGAAATTAGTCAGGATGCAGATGAGCGGATCGGTGCTCAAGCGACCGCTACGGATCAGTCTCTAGAAATGGTTCTTAAGGGCGAAGGCTCCTTGGTGCGAGTTGTGTATACCGAAGACTCCATTCTGTCTGCTACCTATGCAGACGGAACCTCTATCTCTACGAAGGGGTGGGCGTATCGACTAGAGAGCGAGGCGGATCGTCAAGCGCGCTACCGTAAGCGCAACCGTATTTCGGCGGACGGAGAAGCTCCAAACTATAAGCCCCGAGTGGTCTTGTATCGCACGGAGTTATCAGGGGTATTGCAAGGCAATCTTGGGCGGTCGATCTTGTATGGAGACCCCGTAATCGAGATGATCGGAGAACGGGTTCCTGTAGCGTTTTACTTTGGTCTGTTGTCGGCGCTTATTACTTACAGTGTGAGTCTGCCATTAGGAGTCGTGAAGGCTATTAAGCACCGCACTTGGATTGACTCCTTTAGCTCCATTCTTATTTTTATTGGGTATTCTATTCCTGGGTTTGCTTTAGGGGCTTTGTTACTGATTTGGCTAGGTGCGAGGTTAGAACTCTTCCCATTGTTCGGGATGACGAGTCCTGAATTTGGTTCCTTGTCGACATTTGGGAAGGTGAAGGACATTGCGATGCATACGATTCTTCCGCTCATTTGTTATGTGATCGGAGGGTTTGCTTACCTTACCATGATGATGAAGAATAGCCTGATGGATAACTTGGCTGCTGATTACGTCAAGACGGCGGTCTCAAGAGGAGCGAGTTATTCGACTGCAGTCTTTGGGCATGCCTTTCGTAATTCATTGATTCCGATTGCGACGACCTTAGGTCAATTGATTACCATCTTTGTCGGAGGGAGTATGTTGGTCGAGCGTATCTTTGATATTCAAGGTTTTGGGCTATTGCAGTTTCAATCTGTTATTGGGAGGGATTACCCTGTGGTTATGGGAACCTTGACGATCTCCTCTTTACTCGTATTGTTGGGGAACGTCTTGTCAGACCTCATTGTGGCTACTATCGACCCAAGGATTAAGTTTAATTAACGAAGAGATGAGAGCAAAGTTAGGAACATTATTTACCGTATTTGGCCTAGCAGGGATGTGTGGGGAGGTCTTCCGTCTCAAGCTTCCATCTGCAAGTTGGTTCTTTGATACGAGTCGACGTCTCTCCTTTCTGCATCGCACAGACCAAGAGTGGTACCCTTATGGGGATACCTTTCCGTGGTATGGCTGGGTAACAGCTGTGCTTGTGACGTTGGTGGGGCTCGTCATGTTAGGAGGGGCTCTTAAACGACGCGCACCACATCCTGCAACCTTGCGGCGCCAGAGGCGCTTTCGCGAAGTCAAAAGGGGCGTGTGGTCTCTACGGATTTTGTTGGGGCTAGTGGCTCTCGCGAGCTTGGACTTTATGATTGTCGGCGATAAACCCTTGTTTCTTAAGAATGGAGACACCTATTGTTTCCCAGCCTTTGAGAGAAAGGTCTACAAGGGAGCGGACTTTGGATTGGAGGGGGAATTGGCTGAGGCTCCAGCGAACTTTCGCGCCTTACGAAAGGTTTTGCATATGCCACCAGAGAAGGTGCTTGTGATGCCCCTGATTCCCTATGCGCCTACAGGAGACGCTCAACCTCCGTTGCTCCAAGACCTTAAAGAGTCAGAGGGACAATATTTGACAACCAAGGGCGAGCCGTATTCAGGACTCGCTGCGCGTGTTTATGCCGCAGAGGACGGCACCGAGGAGGTCTCCCTCCACATCCGCTATCGCTTACGTGAAGGTCGCCTCTCAGGCCCTGCTGATGGATGGAGTCGTGCAGGAGATCGGGTATACAGCGCCTCGTATGGCGAAGGAGCAGAAATGCTCTCTCAGGAGTATTATGGTGAAGGGCGCCTAAGGGACTTCAAGAAGGCTTCGGTTCAGGGATTGAAGGTAGTTCAATATCATCCCGCTCCTCCTAATCGAGATCATCTATTGGGGACGGACTCTAGTGGAAATGATGTTTTGGCCTATCTCTTTGGAGGGTTACAGGTGAACATTCAAGCGGCCTTATTTTACATTCCGTGTGTTTACTGTATCGGAGTAACGATTGGGTTGCTCATGGGATACTTTGGGGGGATCTTTGATTTGGTTTTACAGCGCATTATTGAGGCGTTAGAAGCTATTCCATTTCTCTTTGTGATCTTGATTATCTCAAGTGTGATTCCGATTGAGTTTAAGGGACTTGGGATGATTTTGGGTATTCTGATTGCCTTTGGATGGATGGGTAAGACGTATCTCATGAGGACAGCTGCCTATCGGGAGAAGGCTCGTGATTATGTGGCTTCGGCACGAGTCATTGGGGCCTCGAACCTACGTGTCCTAATCAAACATATTTTACCCAATATTCTCTCCATTTTGGTAACGGTCATTCCCTTTGCCATCTCTGGTGTCGTTACTTCGATTACCTCCCTCGACTATTTAGGGTTCGGCCTTCCGCCTCGATACGCTTCATGGGGTAAGCTTCTGAATGACGGATTGAGTAATCTTTCCTCCCCTTGGTTGGTGAGTGCGGCTTTCTTGGTATTAGTGACGCTTCTTATTTTGATTACCTTTGTAGGAGAGGCAGTCAGAGAGGCGTGGGATCCTCGCAAATTTACTACCTATAGATAATGATATTTCGTCAATTACTGTTTCTCATGAGCGGTGTTCTCTTGCTGCTCTCCTCGTGTCAACCGGTAGAGCAAGTGACCGTGACCCAAGCGATGACATTGGAGGAATTTACTAAGGTTTATAATGACTACATTGCGAGATGGCTCAAGGAGCAGGTCGAGGCTAAGACAAAGGAATTGACTGAGAATCCCGCAAAGGCCAAGGTCTTGCAGCAAGAGTTAGAGGTCTTGGCCTTTAGGCAAGAGCTAGGGGACTATTTAAACTTTGCTCCATTAACGTCACTCCCCAGAGGGCTCAAATGGAATACGGGATTGGAACAAAAAGAATTTGCTGACCCTAAGGCCAAACGAGGTGGCACGTTTTTCTCAGCCATTGGCTCCTTTCCCCCTACTCTACGTTGGTTTGGTTCCAACTCCAATGGAGGGTTTCGAGCGCAGATCTTTGATGAGATGAACATCCGCCTAGTGGATCTGCACCCTGTTACGGGAAAGCTCATTCCTGGTTTGGCCAAAAAATGGGCGGTTTCTCAGGATGGGCGCACGATTTACTTTGAGCTGTATTCAGATATTACCTACACTGACGGTTCTAAGCTAGAGGCTCTCGACTTTCACCGGTCAATCTTTGTGATGGGGTCAGACTATGTCAACAACCCGTATTCTAAGCAA
Source organism: uncultured Verrucomicrobiales bacterium (assembly GCA_964445335.1). GTDB lineage: Bacteria > Verrucomicrobiota > Verrucomicrobiia > Verrucomicrobiales > Akkermansiaceae > WTJZ01. The sequence goes on along the minus strand of CAYUKP010000086.1, from coordinate 3,127 downwards.
TTCTTCCGTGAAGAGTTTGCCCAAGTTACGGTTTATGACGCAACACATCTGTCCGTGACTTTGCCTGAGGCCAAGCCATTGGCGCCATGGAAGGTGGCTGATGACCTGTTTCCTTCACCCAAGGAGTTTTATGCCGAGTATGGACCAGACTTTGAAGAGCGTTACCAATGGCGCTCTGTGCCACATACGGGGGCGTATCATATCCGAGAAGGAGACTTTGTGAAGGGGGCTTCGCTAAAGCAAACACGTTTAAAAAAATGGTGGGGAGATGATAAGCCGTTTTTGAGACATCGCTTCAACCCAGACTTTATCAATCATACGGTGATCCGTGATCCTTCCAAAATCTTTGAGTTGTTTAAGATCGGAAAGGTTGACCTCCATGGGATTACAATTCCGGAAGACTATTACGAAAAGTCTGAGATTCCTGCGGTCTTTGATGGGTATGTCGAGAAGGCAACCTTCTACCATACAACCCCACAGATCCCGCGCGGGTTCTTTCTCAATCTCAGTCAGGAGAAGCTTCAAGATATCCACTTTAGACTAGGCCTTCATCATGCCATGAACTGGGAGAAGGTCATTCGTGTGATTCATCGAGGTGACTACTCTCGATTACAACAATTCTATCAAGGCTACGGTAAGCTCAGCAACGACAAGATTAAGGCGCGACCGTTCTCGATTAAAAAAGCGCGCTCCTACTTTCGTAAGGCAGGCTATACCAAGGAAAACGCCGAAGGGTTGTTAGTGAACGCTCTGGGAGAGCCTCTAAGTATTATTCTCAACTATACCGAGCACCCGTATTATACTAAGATGTTTAAGATCCTGAAGGCTGAGGCGCAAAAGGTAGGCTTGAATCTCGTTTTGGATGCCCAAGAAGGTAGCGTCTCCTTCAAGACCACTTTAGAGAAGAAGCATGAGATGACCTTTTCGGGGTGGGGTGTTTCGCCTCCTTTCCCTTATTACTACCAATTTTTTCATTCAGATAATGCCTATGATAAAGAAGGCAACCCTAAGCCTTACACCAATAATATTAATAGCTATGCCAAAGACCGGATGGACGAACTCTGTATGCAAGCGCGTAAGGCGCGTTCGCTGCAGCGCCTTCAGGAGATATCGATGGAGGCACAGCAACTCATTCATGACGATGCGGTCTTTATCCCAAGTTATGCCCTCAACTTTTACCGAATAGCGTATTGGCGCTGGGTTCAGTGGCCGGATACGAAAGACGTGACTTTTAATGTGCCATTGAAATATGATCCAATGGAGTTGCATTTGCATTGGATCGATACCGACATTAAGGAAGAGACCTTAAAGGCAAAGCGCGAAAGGCAAACCTTCCCAGAGGCAGTGCATGTCTATGATCAATATTTAGAGAAAAGGAGGAGACGATGAATGAAGGACAATATCTCTTGGCGGTAAACAAACTCGTGAGCGCCTTTCGCACGGATAAGGGGTGGTTACGTGCGGTTGATGAAATCTCCTTTGGGGTCGAGAAAGGTAAGACTCTTGGGATCGTGGGGGAGTCAGGTTGTGGTAAGTCCGTGACCGCGATGTCTCTCATTGATCTCCTCCCTAAGCCCGCCGGCCATGTATTGGATGGCGATATTTACTTTAAGGGGCGACAGCTCCGCACGGATGATAACAAAATGCTTCGTTCTGTGAGAGGTGGAGAGATCGGAGTGATTTTCCAAGACCCCATGACTGCACTGAATCCTCTCCATCGCATTGGGAAGCAAATGGTAGAGGGCATCGTGCGCCATACCAAGCTTAGCCGAAGGGCTGCTCTGGAGGAATCGATTCGCCTCCTAAAGCGGGTGGGGATCCCTAATCCAGAGCTAAGGATCAGTAGCTTTCCGCACCAACTCTCAGGTGGCATGCGCCAGCGTGTCATGATCGCGATGGCGATTTCCTGTAAGCCAGACTTGCTTATAGCAGACGAGCCAACCACTGCTCTTGATGTAACCGTACAGGCGCAGATTCTTAATCTCCTAGAGGAGTTGAAAGAAGAGTATGGGATGTCGATGATTATGATCACCCATGACCTAGGAGTCATCGCGGAGACTTGTGACGATGTCGTGGTGATGTATGCGGGGCGCATTGTTGAGAGGTGCTCTGTCGAGACGCTGTTTAATGAGCCTTTACACCTTTATACCAAAGGGCTTTTGTCATCATTGCCTTCGTTAGAGACCAAATCCAAAGAACCCTTACAGACGATCCCTGGACAAGTTGGGGCGCTCGCAGATTATGTGTATGGATGTCGCTTCTGTCAACGGATGGGCAATACAGGCGTTACTATTCAAGACCGTCCGCATTTCGAGGAGGTCTACCCCAAGCATTGGGTCGAGAATTGTCCCGAATGTGTGGGCGCTTTATGAGATGGTGAGATCTCAAGAATCTCTTGACGAAATCCATTGCTTAAGGCTTGCGGATGCGTCTACAGTGCCGAGTGTATGAAGCAACCGAGTCAATGGAAAGAAGAGCTAAAAGAAGCCTGGGTTGAAGTCTGGGGGAACTTTAAGTGCAATCTCAAGGAGCGAGGGTTAGTTGTCTTGATTGGATACCTCACCTTTGTGGCGGTGACCTGGCCATTAATATTCCCCAATGACCGGAAATGGCTCGATATTATTCGCGCCGATGGTGGCGAACGCTTCGCATACCTCGAAGACTTCTTGGCAATTGCGGGAGACTTCCTCTGGTTTAATATTATTTGGACGGTTGGATTTCTCCTCTGGGCTGGGCTGAAGAAGCGTAAACAATGGTATCGTATTGCCCTTGTCTTTCTCATCGGAGGGGCTCTCTCAGGCATTACCTCCCGTGTCGTTAAGATGACCGCTGGACGTGCGCGTCCCTCGATGACGGATAAGTCCGACCTCACGTATCGCAGCTTCATCGGCCCTAATAAAAAGGCTAAGACGCACGGCTATCCCTCAGGGCACGCTGCAGGGAGTATGGGCAGTGCTACGGCGATTATGATGTATGCCCCCAAGGTCGGATGGCCGTCGCTCTGCTTTGCTAGTGCTGTAACGGTCTCACGTATGTATGGCAATCACCACTTCCCTATGGACTCCCTTCATGGAGCCGCTATGGGGCTTGCCTCAGGATACCTCGCGGCCAGACGCCCACGTAAGAA
>CAYUKP010000085.1:0-8235 GCA_964445335.1 uncultured Verrucomicrobiales bacterium | reverse complement strand
TTAGGCAGATAATGTGTCTAAGTTTTCAAAAGGCTTGTTGCCCGTATTTCTACTGCTTTCGGGTAATGGAAAAGAAAGCCCTGTGAAGGGGGATACCATAAAGACTTTTATTATTTATCAAAGGGCACAAAAAAGAGGAGTAGTCTTCACTACTCCTCTTTTTGTATAAAGTCTGTTTACTTAATCTCGATGTAAGAGTCTTTGACTTTTTTCAATTCGTCATCCATCGAGTCGATCTTCTGCTCTAAACGTGAGAGCGCTTGCAGAATCTCTTGGTTAGCGATTTGAGATGTGTCCGCATGTAAAGGGGCTTCTGGCTGGGATGAGCCTTGGGTGGCCAGTGACCCTTCATTACGCTTTCCAAAGTAGAAGACGAAGATGGCAGCAAAGGAGTCTCCTAAAACATTACCAGCTGATCTAAACATGTCAGAAATCTGATCTACTGCGAGATAGACGGTCTGGAATGCCTTGATACCTTCTAGAGTCTCAATGAAGCCTGAAAACCCTGTATTGCTTTTTGCTGAGAATCCTACTTCATTCAGTAAGACCGCTTTATTACTAGCTGTTAAACTCTTGAATGCTTCAATTTTTGCATCTAGTGAGCTGAGGGCTGCTAAGTTGACGATAGTAATGGCTGCTGTTCCTAAGACATAGTCATCAATGAGGCCATTGGCAATTGCAACAGAGCCACCAGGAGCACCTGCAACCCCAGCGACTTGGGCGATCGCATCAAAGGACATTTTTATCATCGATCCGTCAATTGGCATCATCTTACCAAAGGAAAGGAAGTAGGCAATATGAGGAGCCGAAACAACTACCATGGTTGTCATATCCATGTTGACTGTAGCACCGAGGGAGGTGGTCACTCCAACGGTAGCATTATCAATATGAAGCTTATCTCGCAGGGTCTTTTGTGTTGAAGCGAGAGCAGCCGCACTACTACGGAGAAGAAATGCTGTAATAAGGGCTGGCATTAAGACGCAGAGATATCCAAAGACATCTTTCGGGCTTTTCTTAATGAGCATCGCTAGGAACAAAATGTGGTGCACTACCTTGCATAGGAACATGACTAAAACCATGCCTAATAAACCTCCTCCGATCATCAAGGCTCCATTAGGTAAGGCTCCTAAAATGTAAGCACATGCAGAAACGAGCACCAACGGAAGGGTGAGGTTACTGACAGCACTCATGAGATTGAGGATTTTATCAGATAGGAGCGTAATGACATCACCTATTTTATCTTTGGTGGCATTCTTTGGAGTAAAGACAAAGATTATACCTGTAAGAGCTGAGACCCATAAGAGATGGATATATCCAATGTTTTTTAGGCCGATTAGCTTAGACCATGTTTTTAGTTCTGATAAAGCAGTCTTTATTTCAGGATACGCCGTTGCACTCTTGGGGAGAGAACTACTCAAATTCACATTATTAAAGAAAATTGGAATGAATGTGTAGGCACATGCGATTGCGATAACAGAGCAGATAATAGTTGTGTATGTAAACCACCCTAAAGACATTCCAAAGACTTTAGGAAGTTTGGATGCGGAGTCCTTTTGACTCCAAACTCCAGAGAACACCCCGAAAAGAATAACCCAACCAATCAGAGAAACATAAAATATTAAGATAGAGGTGAGGATATACCCTGTAAGCTCAATCATCTGTGGCTTAAGTGTGTATGCTGCAATGATACCAATGATTAAGCTACAAAGCATAATCTTTGTCTTCAATTGCCTCTCTTCAGATTCAGAATAAAATCCAAAATCTTTTACCCCCATTATTTCAATATATCGTTTCATGTGATTGATAAAGAAGAACTTAATATAAATATTATTTTACAAAAAAGAATCTTATTCTAAAAATTTTGTAAATTTAGATTATTTTGTCAAATGTTTTCTTATAGAGATTTTTATACTTTGAACCTATAGTCTATGGAATTTGTTTTGAGAGTGAATTGAAAAACTTGGATTAGATGGTTTGGTTTAAAATGTATTGTCTTTTTTGTTTTTTATGGGCTGGTTGTTGATAGGGGGCGAGTGCAGTCTTTAACCTCTTGAGAGCTTTTAAGTGTTTCCTTGTTAGCTGAAATATCGCTGCTTCTCTGCGCAATACTGGCATCTAATCGTCTTTCTTTTAAAGAGTAGGGCGAGTGCAGTGGCCATGGATCGATCACCTAAAACATGGGGGATGGGGCCTTTTTTCTTACTACATTTCAAGTGCTTCAGAAATGGAGTTCTACAAAGCCTACAAACGACTTGGTTTGCCAAAGACCAGAAAACAAGGGTGAGAAGAAAAAATAGCCCTAAGAAAACCAGTGAGAAGAGCTGGAAGGTTTGGTTATGTTGGTAAGAGCCAATTCCGAATAGGATCGCAAAGCCTATAGGACATAGAGCTCTCAAAACATAGACTAATGCCACAAAGCGGTATTTACCAGAGGGATACTGTTTTTGGACTTTTACCGTAGGTTGTGGTCTAGATTGCCTTGTTGAGCCTGCGCGTCGATATGTCCCTCGATTCTCCATAAAGTCCGAGATTTTGAATATCTTACCAATCTGCGCAAGTCTATTTATTCGTATTTTTCCAGAATGCGTTGTTAGCTAATTGGGCGAATGGGGATTCCTTTGGAGGCTAAGTGTGATTTGGCATCTGCGACGGAGTATTCTCCAAAGTGAAAGATGCTAGCAGCTAAGACTGCATCTGCACGACCTTGTTCGAGGACGTCAACCATATGGTCAAGGTTCCCCGCGCCACCACTTGCAATGACTGGAATATTCACCGCTTCACTCACAGCCCGTGTGAGCTCGATGTCGTAACCATCTTTTGTACCGTCCGCATCCATACTTGTAAGAAGGATTTCTCCTGCGCCTCTTTGGTAGACTTCACGAGCCCATTCAATTGCGTCAATCCCTGTAGGTGTACGCCCACCGTGAGTGTAAATCCCCCATGACCCGTTTGCTTCTTTTTTCGCATCGATCGCGACAACAATACATTGGCATCCAAACTCGTTTGCGCCTTCGTTAATGACATCAGGTCGCTTAATGGCTGCCGAATTCATCGCTACTTTATCCGCTCCCGCTTGCAACATTTCATGCATATCCTTTACTTCACGTATTCCGCCTCCAACTGTTAAAGGGGTGTAGCATTGGGCTGCAGTGCGCTCGATAACATCGACCATGGATTTGCGCCCGTCTGAAGTCGCGGTAATGTCTAGAAAGACAATTTCGTCTGCCTGTTGCTCATTATACGCAATAGCGCATTCGACTGGATCTCCTGCGTCTATTAAGTCTACAAAGTTGACCCCTTTAACCACTCTACCGTCTGTGACATCCAAACATGGGATAATGCGTTTTGTTAACATTAACCCACGAATAATAAGGTTTAGACTCTTCTGCAATGGAAATCCATGACCTTTCGAAGAGTTTTCTGAGGTCTCGTATGCCTCATCTAAAATGTTTTGACTGAGGACATCCCTCCGTCAACCGAAAGAATCTGACCAGTCATGGAGCGCGCACTATCGCTGAGAAGGAAGCCTACAAGGTCTGCAACTTCGGCAGGGAGTCCTACGCGATTGAGAGGGTGGCGCTTTGCTGAAGCTTCACGTTTGGCCTCACCATTGAGCAAGTTGGACGCTAGAGGGGTGTCGGTTAGGGAGGGAGCAATGGCGTTGACTCTAATCTTTGGCGCCCATTCAGCTGCGAGGGAGCGGGTCAGCCCTTCGATGGCTCCTTTGGCCATAGCTATTGAGGCGTGAAAGGACATTCCTGTTTGTACTGCGACTGTCGAAAACATCACGACAGAAGCGGTGGATGATTTTTGTAGGGCAGGTAAGGCTTGTTGAAGGCAGAAGGTAGCTCCCTGAGCATTGATTTGGTAATCCGCCAAAAAGTCCTTTTCTGCTAAGCGGTGAAATGGCTTTAGGTTGATCGAGCCAGGGAAGTAAACCATGCCGTCAAGGGTGTCAGGTAAGTCTAGTTTTTGTAGATTGGTTGCATCAAAGGCGAGAGTCTCCACCCCAAGCTCAGCCAAAGGGCCTACGGTTCTTACGGCTGCAATGACACGGTGCCCTTCAGCTTTGAGTTTTTTTGCAGTTTCAAGTCCAATCCCGCTATTTCCGCCGATGAGTAAAAAAGTTTTCATATAATTATTTTATGGAACGGTTATAACGTAACCCACTTTTTCAGAATACAACTGATTATGTTTCATTTTACCTTACACTCGTGTTTTAAGTTAGGTTCTTGTTGCCGAATGTTGTGTTCCAAAGGTGGCTCGTTCGTTTCTTTGGGATTCTCGATTGATTCCCACCACTGTGCATGTAAGGTCATTCTATGATAGATGCTCTCAAAGCTCTCGGGCTGGATGTTTCACAAACCTCAGATGTGCTCAAGGAGCACGCAACAGACAAGTGGTATGCCAGTAACCTTCCTGAAGTAGTTGTTTTTGCTCATTCTACGGAGGATGTCTCCAAGGTCATGACTTATGCTCACGAGCATAAAGTTCCTGTTACTACACGAGGCGCAGGAGTGGGATATGTCGGAGGTGCGGTTCCTGTGCAAGGCGGGATCTGCCTTTCGGTCTTTCAGATGAATGAGGTGTTGGAAGTCTCTCCCGAAGACGGAGTAGTTGTGACACAACCTGGAGTACTCACACATGCCTTACAAGAAACCGTTAAATCTCATGGCTGGTACTACCCCCCTGACCCAGCGTCTCTTAAGGAGTGCTCGATTGGTGGGAACATTGCCAACAATGCAGGAGGGCCAAGGTGTTTAAAATATGGTGTGACCAAACATTATGTCCTAGGGCTTACGGTCGTCTTAGCGGATGGACGCATCCTTAAGACTGGTGGGCGGCTTCATAAAAATAAGCAAGGTTTTGACCTTACGAGTCTTTTTGTAGGGTCGGAGGGAATGCTAGGGGTTATCACAGAGGCTACTTTGCGTATTATTCCTCACCCCATGACGCGCTGTATGTTGACGGCGACATTTGATCAATTTCCTACGGCAGCCTTAGCTGTGCAAACGATTTTGAACAAAGGGCACCATCCTTCGGCTTTAGAGATTACAGACCCCTTTACCTTACAGGCCGCCAGAGATTACCTCGGGCCAACGGCATTCCCAGAGGGCAATGCACACCTTATTATTGAGTTGGATGGTAGACCTTCAGCCATTAATGCTGAGATCCCTGAGCTTAAAGAGCTCTTACATTCTCTTGATGCGCTTTCGGTCGAGGTTCATCGCGAAGAGCAGGAATGCGAGCGTATTTGGCAGCTTCGCCGGGATTTTTCCTATTCGCTCCGTGCAACAGGTTTGACCAAGCTTAATGAGGATGTCGTTGTTCCACGAGGGAAGCTGGTCGCGTTGGTCGAATTTGCTCAAACTCTATCGCAGAAAACAGGAATTCCCATTTCTTGTTTTGGACATGCAGGTGACGGCAATATTCATACGAATCTCATGGTGGACAATTACGAAAACCCTGAGACCAAGGCCATAGCAGATGAGGCATTAAATGATCTTTTCCAGTGGGTGCTCGATAACAATGGTGCGATTACGGGAGAGCATGGTGTAGGGCTTGCGAAGAAGAAGTGGTTCAAAGGTGCGGTAGGGGAGACTTCCTTTGATGTGCACCTTGCGCTAAAAAATGCGCTAGACTCCGAAGGTTTACTTAATCCTGGGAAGTTTCTGACAGCTTAGTGTATCAAGTTTAGGGGGACTAAACTCCCCGTGCGAGGCAGAGGATGACGACCTTCTCTGCTCCAAGAGTTTTTAACACTCTCGCGCACTCATTCACTGTCGCTCCCGAGGTGTAAACATCATCTACGAGAAGGACGTTTTTACGTAGGAGGGGCTTACCATTGGGTTCAAACGCCCCTCGAATGTTCCGCTGTCTGGCCTTGCGTGAGAGCCTGACTTGTTGGGTTGTGTAACGTAGCCTAGCAAGAGGTTGTAGATATGGAATGTCCGTGATTTGAGCGACTCCCTTGGCTAAGAGTTCTGCTTGGTTAAAGGTTCGTTGGCGATAACGCAAAAAATGCAGAGGTACGGCTGTAAGCATCCATTCTTCTGGGTCAATGGGGGATGTTCGCTCATCGCTCATCAGAGCTTCCGCTAAAATCTGCGCGAGATCTTGTGCAAGGTAACTACCCTTTTTGTATTTAAAGGTATAGATTAGTTTTTGGATGTCATCTGAAAACCGGTAGTTGGCGATCACATGATGAAAGAACCAAGAGCGTTGGGAGCAATCTGTACATTTACCTGACCAAGACTCTTCAAGTAATTCAAGGGAGCAAACTTTACACTGAGGTCCTTTTATTTTGGGTAATGTCTGAGCGCATTCGTGACAGAGCGCCCCTAGTTGAACCATCGATTTGTCACAAAGCTCGCAATATTGCGGGAAAACCAGTTGGATAAGGTAGTCTTCGACTTTGGAGAGACGAAACGGTATGATTTGTGAGAGAGCTGGCCACCTCATAAATAAAAAAGACGAGAATGTTACATCACGTCCAAAAGAAAAACGAAAGCAGAGTCTTGCACTCCGCTACTGAGAATTTGTGATTTTAGCTATTAGCTTGGTCACTGTGAGCCTGAGGTAGCTTAGGCGTCCCTTTATACTCCTTTCCACTCTTCTCAATCATTCCTCTAGTTACGAGATTTTGTAGCTTCTCATATGCTCTCAATCGTAACATTTCTTCTCCTCCGCTTACGGCGTTTCTCTCTTTTAGCTTTTCAAAGACTTGTTCGAATAGCTCATTAAACCCAAAAAACTTATCATCTGCAGTCAAAACATTTACTATTTCATCCGTAACATGGTCAGGCATACGACGAGAAAAACGTGTCTTTTTTGTAACAGGCATATCCTATTTGTTATAGCATAGACTTTCCGCCTCGGCTATAAAAATCTAAATAACAGGTGTTTAGATGGCTTGAGCCCCTTATTTTGAGGTTCTAATCCTTAGAAGTTTAGCTAGCTTTTGCTCTTTAAGTTTTTGATGTGTAGTCTGGTGGTATTTTCAATTGAAGTGACTCTGAAATACCTTCTCTCTTATCAATAAAATGTTTGTTCTCTCCTACTGAAGTATCTTTATATCTTACGCATTATGGAGATCAAAGAAGCAGATTATGAAAAGCTCGGTTCCTTTTATTTGGGACGCGAGTATGATTTAGAGACCAAAACCAAAACGGATGATCTCGTCCTGTATGACTCAAAGGACCTTGTGACGCATGGCGTGGTCTTGGGGATGACAGGCTCGGGTAAAACAGGCTTGTGTCTCTCTCTACTAGAGGAGGCTGCCATGGACAATATCCCCGCCATTATTATCGACCCTAAGGGAGATATTGCGAACCTGATGTTGACCTTTCCTGACTTTAAGGCTGAGGACTACCGCCCTTGGATCAATGAAGATGATGCAGCCAAAAAAGGATTATCTCCTGACGAGCACGCGGCCAATACTGCGCAAATGTGGAAGGAGGGCATCCAAGAATGGGGACAGTCTCCAGAGCGCGTGCGTACTTTCCAATCCAAGGTAGACATCAATATCTTCACTCCAGGGTCTAAGGCGGGCATCCCCGTCTCGATCCTCGGTTCTCTAGCAGCCCCCCCTTTTGAAATCATTGATGATGGAGAGCTCTTCGGAGATCGCATCGAGTCTACGGTTTCTTCGCTCCTCTCGCTGATCGGGGTTGACGCCGACCCCATCCAAAGCCCAGAAGCCACGCTACTCAGCTCACTCCTCCAACACTGTTGGGCTGAGGAGCAAGATCTAACCTTAGAATCTCTCATTCGCCAGATCCAGAGTCCTCCGTTTGATAAAATCGGGGTGCTAGATCTCGAATCTTTCATTGGGCGCAAAGATCGCCAATCCCTTGCGCTTAAGTTCAATGGTCTCCTCGCATCACCAGGGTTTGCGACGTGGCTTGAAGGAGAGCCTCTCGACATTTCTCAACTCCTTTATACGGACCAAGGGAAGCCTCGCATGTCGATCTTCTCGATTGCGCACCTCTCGGATAGTGAGCGTATGTTCTTTGTCTCGCTCTTGCTCAATCAAATGTTAGGATGGATGCGTTCCCAGACAGGCACGACTTCCCTGCGTGCTCTCTTATATATGGATGAAATTTACGGATATTTGCCACCTACTGCAAATCCTCCATCCAAGAAGCCTCTGATGACCATCCTAAAGCAAGGCCGCGCCTTCGGTCTCGGCACCCTGCTCGCCACCCAAAACCCAGTCGACTTAGATTACAAAGC
>CAYUKP010000084.1:0-8253 GCA_964445335.1 uncultured Verrucomicrobiales bacterium | reverse complement strand
CCAAGCGCGTTGTGAGCGCAATACTGACTCCCGCAAATGTTAGGTTTTCCTCATGCAAGCGAATAACCTCTGAAAGAGATTGATTGAGTAAAGGCTCCCTAAACAAGACCACATCTACTCCTTTATTAAAGGTTAATCCACTCACATAATGGATAAGATCCATTCCTAATTTTTGCTTCTCTAGAAAAGAATCAAACTTGCAACTTACATTTTGTGTCATTGTTTTAATTTAGGTTATAATTATTATTTAAATAATATTTGAGATAATAGACCCTCCCCTTATCGTGGCCTTACGGCGCTCAGGTTCGGATAAATTGCTTTTAGCCAAGAGACATTTCGGAATTCGTAGAACGGAGCCTAATAGTCTTCTTATCCATATTATGGATTGCCTCCACAAAGCGTACGGTCTTGCTACGGACTCTCATCAGAACTGAATGCGTTCTGACATGCTTACCTTGTGACTCAACTCCTTTAAGTAAAGGAGACGCACTAATCCCCGTGGCGCAGAAAATAATGCTCTCACCTTTCGCAAGATCTTTAGAAAGGTAAACTTTATCCAGTCGATCCCCCCAACCAGCATCGATGAGAGCTTGCTTCTCCTCCTCATCTTGAGGCCAGATTCTCGCTTGGAGCCCTCCACCTAAACAGCGAAGAGCTGCCGCCGAGAGAACCCCTTCAGGAGATCCACCAATACCTGCATATAAATCCACTCCACTACCAGGCATTGCTGGAGCAAGAGCCCCTGCAATGTCTCCATCCGAAATCATACGAAGTCTTGCTCCACACTTCCTGACCGCATCGATGTATTTCTGATTTCTTGGGCGATCTAAGACCATTACGGTAAGATTACTCACAGACTTCCCTAAGATTTTTGCGGTAGTCTCCACAACTTTCTCAAAGGGAGCGTCTAATGAAAGGGGTAATGTCGGATCTGCAAGCCAAGCGAGCCTCACCTCCTCAGGGTAAGCAAGCTTATCCATGTAAAAGGCTGGAATATCCTCTAGGGCAACCTCTCCTGACTCATCAGGAATAGCTGCGGCAATACAGCTAATAGAGTTATCCATTCCTTTAGACAAATTCGTCGTTCCGTCCACAGGGTCTAGGGCTATATTAAACTTTGGTGAGCCCTCCTTATAGTTCCCTACCTTTTCTCCTTTGAATAAACCTGGAGCTTCATCCTTAATCCCCTCACCAATGGTGACTTCGCCACACATATCCATCAGATCAAACATTCCTCGAATGGCATCACATGCCGCCGCATCGCCGATTTCCTTCTCTCCCTTACCTAACCAATGAGAGGCATGTAAGGCTGCTCCTTCGGTCGCACGCAAAAACTCAAACTCAATCATTCTTTCGGCATCTTGTTTCATCTATCCTCCTTAGTTTATCTTACGCCAGAAAACCCCCACTCCACCTCACCTTTGAACCCAAATCAAAGACAAACAGAACTTTGTTTTTCTTTTGCTTCGGCAAAAATAAGACTTATTTAACAAAAAAGTCCAGATAAAAAGAATAAAACAAAGAAAATCAAATTTTTAACTCAACCTAAAAAAATACAAATTTCGAAATCTCAAAAAATAACAAAAAGGAAGCTATAGGTATTTATTTATTCAAATAGTTAACAATAAAGGCTTTTTTGACTTGCACATAGAGATACATGCATTACGTGTAGAAAGATTCTCGAATTCATGAAAAATCCAATAAAGTTTGTAATCGACTTCTGGGACTCATCAATCGGTAAAAAGATTGTTGTAGCAATAACCGGGCTTTTCCTCGCCCTCTTTTTGGCAGGACACCTCACAGGAAACCTCCTTATTTATGTAGGTGAACACGCCTTCAACGAATATGCATACTTCCTCCACCACATGTTACATGGTGCTGGGGTATGGATTGCGAGAATTGGGCTTCTCGTCTGCCTTGTCTTACACGTTGTAGGGACAGTGCAACTCACTATTCAAAACCGTAAGTCAGGAGAAAAGTATAAGGTAGATGGGACGCAACGCTCCACCTTAAACTCTAGACTTATGATTTGGTCTGGCCTCACCATTTTGGCTTTCATCATTTACCACATCATGCACTACACTGTGCGAGTAGGTAATGAGTATAACAACCCAGAACTCTACAAGATCATGCTCGACGGCCATGAAGCTCACAACGCTTACAAGATGGTGATCGACGGCTTCAGCTGGTTACCTGCAGTCATTTTCTACGTTGTTTCTGTTTCCCTTCTTTGTAGTCACCTTTCACACGGAGTTGCTTCTGTATTTCAAACTCTAGGGCTAAGAACCAAAAAAACTGAAGCACTTATCAATAATGGTGCTAAGTTATATTCCGCAGCGATTTGGATCGGATTTGTTTCGGTTCCCCTCTCAATCTATTTCAAAATCGTTCAATAATTAACCTCTGATTAGCAATAATGAAATTAGAATCAAACATTCCAACCGGCCCTATTGAAGATAAGTGGACGAGTCATAAGATGAACTCCAAGCTTATCAATCCTGCGAACAAAAGGAAGTACTCCATTATTGTCGTAGGTTCTGGCCTCGCCGGAGCTGCAGCTGCAGCTACCCTTTCTGAATTAGGTTACAAGGTCAAATGCTTTTGTTACCAAGATAGTCCTAGACGTGCGCACTCGATTGCAGCACAAGGGGGAATCAATGCTGCTAAAAACTACCAGAATGATGGAGACTCCGTACGTAGATTATTCTACGATACAGTAAAAGGTGGAGACTTCCGTTCTAGAGAGGCAAATGTTCACCGTTTAGCTGAAGTTTCAGTCAATATTATTGACCAAGCAACCGCTCAGGGGGTTCCGTTTGCTCGTGAATACGGTGGCCTTCTCGCCAACAGATCTTTCGGTGGAGCACAGGTCTCTAGAACATTCTACGCAAGAGGCCAGACAGGACAGCAGCTCCTCCTCGGTGCTTACCAATCCCTTGAGAAAGAAATTAACAAAGGCGGTGTCGAAATGTTCACTAGAACTGAGATGCTAGACCTTGTTGTCGTAGACGGTCACGCCAAAGGAATCGTCACCAGAGACATGAGAAACGGCAAGATCGAATCTTATGCTGGTGATACCGTCCTCCTCGCAACAGGTGGATATGGAAACGTCTTCTACCTCTCTACTAATGCGATGGGATGTAATGCATCTGCAGCAGTGAAAGCATGGAAGAAGGGTGCTTATTTTGCAAACCCTTGTTATACACAAATTCACCCAACTTGTATCCCTGTAAGTGGAGAATACCAATCCAAGCTCACACTCATGTCCGAGTCTCTCAGAAATGATGGACGTATTTGGGCACCTAAGAGTAAGGACGATGCGAAAGCCATCAGAGAAGGTAAGAAGCAAGCTTCTGACATTCCTGAAGACGCCAGAGATTACTTCCTAGAGCGTAAGTATCCATCCTTTGGTAACCTTGCTCCTCGTGACATCTCCTCTAGAGCGGCGAAAGAAGCATGTGATGATGGCAGAGGTGTGGCAAAAACAGGTTTAGGTGTATTCCTCGACTTCAGAGACGCTATCGAGAGACTAGGTGAAGATACGATCCGTGCGAGATATGGAAACCTCTTCCAAATGTATGAGAAGATCGCTGGCACCAATCCATACAAGCAGCCTATGATGATCTACCCTGCCGTACACTATACTATGGGTGGGCTCTGGGTAGACTACAACCTCCAGTCAAATCTGCCAGGTCTGCACGTCCTCGGAGAAGCTAACTTCTCTGACCACGGCGCTAACAGACTTGGGGCTTCTGCATTAATGCAAGGTCTCGCAGACGGTTACTTTGTGATCCCAACAACAGTTGCTAACTACCTTGCAACTCAGAAGCCAGGAAGCGTAACCACAGATCACAAAGCCTTTAAGGAAACAACTAAAGATGTTCAAGACACCATTGACAGATTAATGGCAGTTAAGGGGTCTAAATCAGTTGATTATTTCCACCGTGAAATGGGGCTCTTAACATGGGACAACTGTGGAATGGATCGTAGAGAGCAAGGACTCAAAGATGCGATTGCTAAGATCAAAGTTCTCCGTGAAGAGTTTTGGCAAGATGTCCGTATTCCAGGTTCCGCAACAGGTATCAACATGGAGCTAGAAAAAGCTCTCAGAGTTGCAGACTTCCTAGAGTTTGCAGAGCTTCTCTACGAAGACGCTCTCCACCGTAACGAGTCTTGTGGTGGCCACTTCAGAGGAGAATATCAATTCACAGAGGATTCTCCTGAAGTAAAATCTGGTAAGACACAAGCTGGGGAAGCCTTACGTGATGACGACCAATTCTGCTATGTAGCAGCATGGGAATATAAGGGATACAATCAAACTCCTGTCGTACATAAGGAAGAGTTGGAATACGAAAGTATTAAGTTAGCTATTCGCTCCTACGCATAATCACTTTAAAACACAAAACTCTCAATTTATATAATGGGAACATTAAATTTAACTCTCAAAATATGGCGTCAAAAGGACGCAAACTCTCAGGGTCAGATTGAAACACGCGAAGCTAAGAACATTCCGATCGAGGCTTCCTTCTTAGAAATGTTGGATATCGTAAACCAAGAGATCATTGATGCGGGACAAGACCCTATTCACTTTGACCACGATTGTCGCGAAGGAATTTGCGGAATGTGTTCATTAACGATCAACGGGGTTCCTCACTCAAAGGAGAAAGGAACAACGACTTGTCAAGTGCATATGAGGAAGTTCAATGACGGGGACACCATCTGGATCGAGCCATTCAGATCCAATGCCTTCCCTGTTATGAAGGATCTCATGACCGACAGAACAGCATTTGACCGCATCATCTCTAGCGGTGGATACATCGATGTCCGCACTGGGTCTGCTCCTGATGCAAACTCTGTGCCGATTCCAAAGGAGCAATCCGACTGGGCATTCGATGCAGCAACCTGCATTGGATGTGGCGCATGTGTTGCTTCATGTAAGAACTCTAGTGCAATGCTCTTCGTATCCGCTAAAGCATCTCACCTCAACTCCTTACCACAAGGACAACCAGAGAAAGATAAGCGTGTTCTCTCTATGGTGAGACAAATGGATTCTGAAGGGTTTGGTAACTGTACTAACCAGTATGAATGTGAGGCAGCTTGTCCTAAACTGATTTCAGTAGACAACATCGCTAAGCTCAACCGCGATTATGCTATCGCCAGCATTAAGGAAGCAACTTCCGCTCTTTAATTAACTGATGTAGAGGCTTCACTGTCTATTGCAATCAGAGATTAAACCCACAAACGAGGACTCACTCTTGTTTGTGGGTTTTCCTTTTTCTAACTTATCAAAAACTCTGACTACTGAAGAAAATTACACCGAGAAGTGTGACGCCCTAAAACAACGTTTAAAGGCATCTTTGAGTAGCCTTCCTCAAACATCAGCAATAGGAGAGAGAGGGGGAAAATCGCCCTCCTCCCTCCTAAGGAACCTGCGTAGCGAAGGTTACTACGCACCCTCGATTTCTTACGCCTCGATTGTGCCTGTGAAGACGAAGTCTGCTGGACCTTTGAGGGTGACGTCTGTGAAAGCATTGTCAGGTTGACTAACGAAGCCAATTTCAAGGGTATCTCCTCCTTTGACATCCACCTTAATCGGTGATGCCGTTTGATTGAGAAGGGAGTCAATAAGAGCACAAGCAGTCATTCCTGTGCCACAGGCAAGAGTTTCGTCTTCGACCCCTCTTTCGTAAGTGCGAATCGCGATGTGTTGCGCTCCTACTGCTTGCGCGAAGTTTACATTGACTCCCGCAGGAGCAAAGTGTGCGTGATTGCGAATTTCTCGCCCAATCTTAACAACATCGACTTGAGCTAGATCAGAAACGAATGCTACGACATGAGGGACTCCTGTATTGAGAACATACACCTTCTCCACGCCTTCAATTCCTAAGTCGAGATCTAGCTCTAATCCAAATGGGGTAGACATCTTAATCTCGACAAGCTCTCCATCAAACTGAGCAGTCAGGTCTCCAGCAATAGTCTCAAAGGACAAAGTCTCTGTAGGCTCATCCAAGAGGGATTGAGCAAATCTGCCATAGCATCTCGCCCCGTTCCCACACATTTCAGCTTCTCCCCCGTCGGCATTATAATAGCGAAATTTAAAATCAGCGGTTCCCTCGGAAGGTTCCACCGCGAGGAGACCATCAGCTCCCACACCACGGTGACGGTCACAAAGTCCTGCAATTTGCTCTTTGGTGAGGTTAAACTTAAGGGATCTGTTATCAATGACTACAAAGTCATTCCCCGCTCCGTTCATCTTAGTAAATTCAATTTTCATAAATCTGCGTTTCTCCCAAACGCTAGGACGAAAGCGATTCGCAGGTCAATTCGAGAAAAGAATTTGACCTGTTTTTTCTAAAAAATGAACTAACGTCCTCCAACCCAATCAATGAGAAGATTCCCCACGTCCGTATGTTTCTGAAACCCTTTAATCTGGTCTTGGCAACTTTTGGGCCCCATCGTAGCCACCAAAACAGGAGTGGCAGTATGAGTAGCGGTAGCCCATACGGTGTTAGTATACTTGGCAAGTGCTCGTGCAAGGAGGTTGGAACGCGTTGCTTGAGCGTAAACGTAGAAACACGAGAAATCATTTACTTTTGGAACCTTGAATGCGCTCAAGTAAGGGTGGCTTTCCTCATAGTAAGGATTTATTACTTCTTCAAGAATAGGTTGAACCTCCTCCAATGAGAGTTGAAAGCTTGTGTTTTGGTAAATAAGTTTCTGAAGTGCTTCTGGAGTTCGAGATTCGGCTCCCAACGCATCATACATTTTAAATATGGCCTCAAAGCTTCCCTTTTGGCGGTAAAGCTTATCTAGAATGTCGAAGTCTACAAAATTAAATTTGGGATGAAAATCATTCTTACTAAAGGCAACCGTATCAATTTGCTCTGGTTCGGGTAAATCAAAGGCACTGTAACTGAATCCAAAACCTCCCGTCTCGTGATCTGCGGTCAAAAGAACAACGGTATCATCACGCCCCTCAACCCAATTGACGACTTCTTGAATAGCCTGATCAAACTTTAACAATTCATGCAACATACGTCCTGCATCATTTTGATGCCCAGCCCAATCGATCTGCCCACCTTCGACCATCAGGAAGAAACCGTTATCCCCCTGGGAGAGTAAGTCTAGAGCAGTGCGTGTCATTTCTGATAAAGTCGGCTCTTTTCGCCCTACATCATTTAGGGATTTGTGGTGCGCTATTCCGCCTTTCATGGCCTTGGAAGCAAACAAACCTAAGACCTTACCCTTGGCCTTGCTCATAGCATCTCTATCGTAGACCAAGGAATATCCCTCTGACTCGGCAACTCGAAGCAAATCAACCTCATCTGCTCTCTTAGAAATTAAAGGAATATGATCCCCAATGCGCTCTCTGTAATAGGCTTGTAAGGACTCATCGGTATTAATACTCTGAGGTAGAAAGCGGCTCAATCCCGCAGATAACAGGACATCTATTCCCTTCGTCACCATCTGTGATGCAATCGAATCTTCCTCTGATCGGTGCCCCACATGTGTAGCAAAAGCTGCGGGAGTCGCATGGGTCAACCTCGTATCAGAAACCAACCCAACTTTCTTACCATGTTTCTGAGCATAATCTAAGACCGTCTTGACACTGCGCCCTTTATGATCCAACCCAATTGTCTCCGACCGACTCGGCATCCCACTAGCGATCTGACTCGCTGCGCAGGCGGAGTCTGTAACGATCTTATCCGCAGGAGATGTCCATGACAATCCTACCTGACCTTGATTTATTAGCTGAGACATCGCGGTAGATTGTCCTTTATAACATGAATTAGGTGCAAGCTTCGCATAGGTTTCCAGCAACCCGATTTGTTGCGGCCCCATCCCGTCTCCGATGAGCAAAATGACATTCTTTACTTTTTTATCAATGGTATGCCCACCCGCCAACACGCACGAACCAATAGTCCATACCAGTATTTGAAAGAATATTTTGATCACCATAACTCAATGATTTAAAAATATACACATATAGAGCACTCTAGAAACAACAACTGAATCAATAGTATATATGAGGATAAATTTTAAACTCTTTGCATTTGCTAATACAATAAACTGGCATAAAAAAAAGAATAAAATTTGGCATAAAATTTCTCTTTTTTCTTACGCTGTTTTAGAATAATTACATTATATGATATTCCAATCTCTTTCACAACTCGGATACATGGGGGGCGGCATGAGCTCAGGTTACATGATCATTGGTTTCATTGGGATGCTTGCCAGCACACTAGTGGGACA
>CAYUKP010000083.1:0-8508 GCA_964445335.1 uncultured Verrucomicrobiales bacterium | reverse complement strand
CACTAGTTCTTGAGAATTTTCATTCTGTTCTGAGAGGCTATTCAACCATAGCTTCTAAGTCATTCCTGGAACGCTTGCCTTCTTACGCTTCCAAATTTGGACAAGCTCCTTCCCTTTTCGAGAGCTAAAGGTTTCGGTTGGCGGAAAGGACTCTAAAAGTTCAAAGTCGGCCGAAAATAGAGCTTCTACTTCTTCTGTCGATGTTTGATAAGGTGGCCCAATAGTAGGATCGTCTTCTTCCCTTGGATGAAGAAACAATACTGCTACCCAATAGCCACCAACAGGGATAAGGCGAGAGCAAGCCTCCGCATATGCTGGCCTCTCTTCAGGAGTAATGGCACAAAAGCAGGTATGCTCAAATACAGAGAAGACCAATTGATAGTCTTCAACTTTAGCTGTTAGGAAGTCCTGCTCTTGGTAATCAACTACTCGATCTCTATCCAAGGTCTTAGCCTGAGCCAACGCCGTAGGAGAGATATCTAATCCTATCACGGCATGCCCAGCGTTCACAATCGCTAAGGCATCATGACCGTATCCACAGCCAGGGACTAGCACATCCCCGCCCTCGAAACATTCTGAATTTGTCTGCAATAAACGCAATAAAATAGGGGTCGGTGCCCCTTTATCCCATGGCGTATCCTTTTGTTGATATCTCTCTTCCCAACTCATCGATCGTAGAACTTATGTATTAGTATACTAAAAGACAACACTATTTTTTGCATCCTTCGTCTCTCTTTTTAGTATATATGAATGCAGTTGATAAGGAATACCATCGATCCTACAATACAAAAAAAGCGTGGAATCATCCACGCTCTAACTGAAGGTTGTAGAAATGAATCCTTACTTGTGCTTCAACTGTGGGAAGAGCACGACATCACGTATCGTCGGAGCTCCAGTGAGAAGCATAATGAGACGGTCAATTCCGATCCCAATACCACCAGCAGGCGGCATCCCGTGCTCCATTGCTTCGACAAAGTCTCCATCGGTGACCTGCTCCTCTCCTCCTGATTGCTCTGCAAATCTACGTGCTTGAGTGATAGGATCGTTGAGTTCCGAATACCCAGGCGAGATTTCTTGGCCATTGATAATGAGTTCGTACACATCAATAATGCTCGAATCTTCTGGGTTTTCCTTGGCTAGAGGAATGAGCTTCGAATCCACATGGGTAACAAAACATGGATCAAAGGTATTCTCCTCTACGAGCTTTTCAAAGACATGTTGAGAAACCTCATAATCTTCAAGATCGGCGCCAATCTCTACTTTCAGCTCCTTAGTCGCACGCTCTACACGTTGCTCAGGCGTCAGATCAAACCAATCCTGACCTGCTGCTTCCTTAATAAGCTCCTTATATGGCGCACGCTTCCATGGACGCGAGAGATCAATCGTACGGTAAACATTTCCTTCATCATCTTTGTGCTCGATCTTGAGTGTGCCAAAGAACTTCTCAGCTAAATGACATACCATATCTTCTACCATCTCAGCCATTTCTTCGAAGTCCGCATACGCTTGATACGCCTCTAACATCGTAAACTCAGGATTGTGTCTACGTGAAATCCCTTCGTTTCTAAAGTTACGGTTCAGCTCAAAGACTCTAGGGAATCCACCTACCAACATACGCTTCAGGTGTAACTCTGGTGCAACACGTAAGGTCAACGGCATGTCGAGTGCATTGTGATGAGTCTCAAATGGACGAGCCGCAGCTCCACTTGCAACATCGTGTAACATAGGCGTCTCCACCTCCAAATACTCTCTCTCTTGGAGATAGTTACGAATTTCTGCAATAATCTTAGAACGAATAATAAACAGATCCGCACTCTCTTGGTTAGACATTAGGTCGAGGTGACGCTTACGGTACTTCGTCTCCCTATCATTCACTCCATGCCACTTATCAGGCATTGGACGTAGGGCTTTAGATAATACGGTAAGCTTCTCAACCTTAACAGATGGCTCCCCTTTGCCTGTGGTAAAGGTCTCACCTGAAATCCCGATCCAATCCCCCAAGTCTAACAGCTGATAAGCCTGCCATTCGAGATCAGATACGCCTTTCTTGTTCAAATAGATTTGAATACGGCCATGAACGTCACCTAAGGTCGCAAAAACCGATTTCCCCATATCCCTAATCGCTAAAAGACGGCCAGCAATCGTGACCTTCTTCTCATTTTCAAACTCTGCCTTTAAAGCTCCAGGAGTAGTGGTGGTCTCAAACTTTGCACCAAATGGGTCAATGCCCAACTCCTGCATCTTTGCCAGTTTTTCACGTCTGACAGCGATTAGTTCAGCCTCTGTTGAGGTAGGGGTTACATTACTCATAGTATCATGTATTCTTCTATAGAGGGAAATACACACATCTCTCAATGTTTGAACAGTGAAAAGATGAGACATCGGAAAAATCTTTCCTTTCCTTAATTACACCTTATGAATGACATCCGTTTACTCCTCACCATAAATGGCGCAAATCACAACATTTAGCAAAATCAAGGGAACGGTTCTTACCTTCCTTTTACTAGTGTTGATAACAACGATAGGAGCGATTGGTTTCGTCAATAGTCAGGGATTCAAAGGCCGTTGGAGCACCTTAGTAGAAGCCACCCTCGCCAATTCTGGTTTTTACACTGACATTGGCGCCTTTCACTACTCTTTAACAAAAGGGGTGGTCACCCAAGATTTAAAAATCTATTATTCTGACACTCCTGACAAACTCTTTGCGGACTTTAAACAAATTAATGTCAACTTCGACGGCAACCTCTTAACGCGCGGAAAGATCTCCCCTCAAAGCATCCAAATCAATGGTGGAACCGCAATCATTGAACTACAAGACGAGAAGCAACGCTCTGTCACTGTAACCGATATTTCGTGTAATATCGATCTAAGCCAAGGCTACAATCTCATTATTGACTCCTGCCACGCAAAAGTAGCAGGCATTCCTGTAGACCTTACCTTACGTAGCATTGGTTTGTTACAACCAAAAGAAAATGGCGAAAAAACACCCCTTGAGATCCCACTCGTTATTAAGGAAATATTAGAATATGTAGCCGACATAGGGTTTCATGAAGCCACTCCTCCAACAGCCAAAGTCAACCTTATCCACACCATGGGCAAGGAAAATGGCCTCGAAATAGACATCGATATTCTCGCTCAGAAGTTTCATTACCAAACTCTCAGCTTCCAATCCCTTGAGACAACCCTGAAGTATAAAAATAAAATGCTTAATATCCTCAACCTAACCGCTGAGGATGACACCGGTCAACTCACACTCACGGGAGATTACGACACGGAGCAACGTGAAGCAAACTTTGACATTGATTCAACGACAAATCTCCCAAGAATTCTTCGTAATTTCTCTCTGAAAAGCTTTGCCGACAAACTCGCATCCCCTCTGCCACCGCGAGTAAAAGGCAAACTCACCGTCCAAGGCACCGAACTGAAGAATAAACAAATAAAGTGGGATATTAGCACCTATGGCTCACTCGAACTAGACGAATTTCGACTTTTGGGAACGACTTTTCAATCACTCGAAACTGACTTTTCATGGAATGATGGCAAACTCCTCCTGCGAGGCATGAAGGTCAGACATCGCGAAGGAAACGTCTCAGGAAAAATCCTCATTATGGATCAATACATTCGCTATCAAGCGACTTCCGATCTCCCCCCTTATCTTTACAAGCCCTTTATCGAAGCGGATGGCATTTTAGCGGATAACATCCAACAAACCAAATTTTCAGAGAATAGCACCATCCAAGTCGAAGTCAACGGGAGCATGCAGCGAGATCAAATTAATAACTGGGAGGCTAATGGAGCAGTAGCTTTGGGCAATATTTCCTATAATGATGTTCCGTTAGAAACCGCTTCATGTGCGTTTGTCATCACCCCCTTGGAGGCGCAGTTCAAAGACCTTGAGGCCACCTTTTCCTACACCTCATACATTCCTTCTAGCTACGCCGAAGAGCAGCCAACAAACGGACAAATCACCGCTGAAAAAGTCGCCTTCAATTCACAAGAAAACACCGTCTCAATTGATAATCTAGAAGGGAAAGCGTGGCCAGGTCCTATCATTAACCTCTTCGCCCCAGAAATCGGTTCTTTCATCGATAACACCGCGCTCTTAACCTCACCTCCAGCCTTCACGATTAACGGAAAGATCGGCCTCCTAGAAAGCGTCGATAAAACCCATTTGATCGCGGAAATTAACCGTCCTGTCGACCTCTATTACAACCTCTTGGCTAAGGACATCAGATTCTCTGATGTCGATGTCCTCATCAGCCTCATTGGGACAAAAGTTTATCTTGGGCAACTCGCAGGAAAGGCTCTTGGAGGTCGCCTTAAAGGAGGAATTGAAATCCAGAATAAAATCCCAAAGCATCCAAAGGGCGCTTATACAGGAGACCTCTCGTTTTACGGTCTCTCTTTAGAAGACATTGCCCAGACTTTCGAGTTTGAAACAAAAACGCCTGGAGCACTTACTGGGCGCATGAGCTTCGGAGGCATTCCTGCTGACCCTCGCTCTGTATACGGCGAAGGCTTCGTCGGATTAGATGAGGCAGATCTGTTCTACATCCCAATCTTTGGCCCTCTTTCCCCTATTATGAGCTCGATCCAAGGGCACAAAAAGACGAGTCACGAACGCGTCAAAAGTGTCTCAGCCAGCCTTAATATCAAAGACGGGATCATGTATACCAATGATCTCATTTCCACCACCCCCTCAGCACAAATTGATGGCCACGGTAAAATCGACCTTGTCACTCAAGAAATGGATCTCACCATTAAGCCTCGCACCAAAGGCTTTCTCGGACTTCTTACACTCCCGATCAAACCTCTCGAAAAATTACTTCAATTTCGTGGAACCGGCACAATAGCCTTACCTAAATGGTCAGTATCTCCTTTTGAAGCCACGCCGCAATACTTAAAAACCCAATCTCCTCCTCAACCAGCTATTATTGTTGAGTAGGGCACACCTTGTTTTCCTATGGTCTTTTCCCCAGATTACTTCACAACCACATTCCTTCTTACCTCTTCTCAGGATTTGATACGCCTAACAGAAATGGTTCGCCAAAAACCTGTCGCCCTTCTCACAGGGTATGCCACCACAGGAGAAATATGGCCTAAAGAACGCAACATCGCAGCAGACCAGTCTCTCCATCAGGAACTTCTGGAATTCAACCCTGTGAGAATTACAGGCAAAAACCCTGAAGGCACACATTACGAACCAGGCTGGGCGGTTCACATGTCCTTGGAATCAGCCCTAGCGATTGCAGAACGCTATCACCAAGATGCCATCTACTACATCGACGAAGATCTACTATGGATTCATGGCAGCACCTCTCAGGAAAAGAGACCTCCCGCAAAGGTGGGCTCCTTTCTCACACGAGTCTCAGTTGAGTAACGTTCTCGCCTAAGACAGCACCTTAACAATCCGCCCCTTCTCAAAATCAAACGTTGTCATCTCTAACATGACAGAGGTACCTAAGGCCATCTCATCGAGATCAAGGTCTAGCCCTTTTGCGACGTGAACAAAAATTTCTTTTTCGTTGGGAAGTTTCGCATACGCAACCCTTTTTTCTCTGTGTTTACTCAGCTTTGCTGTCACTTCGATTGGTTTTTCTTTCATAAGTTAAGTCACGTTATGCAAAAACTCCTCTCACCGTAAAGGATCGATTACTCAATATTATAAGAAAATTACCTATTTTCTAATGATATCGCTTCCTTAAAAGGCGCGTTTTCCTTAAAAGGAATAATTTTCGACCTTTCACACTCAGCACTATAGCTCACTTCGGCAAATTATCTTGAATTTCAACCTATTGCATGTGTATGTTGTAAGAAATATTTTTCATGAAGTTAGATAATATAGATGGAGCTCAGGCTCTGATAATGACTTTAGATGCCTTAGGCGTCGAGTATATCTTTGGCTATTCAGGAGGCGCAGCCTTACCAATCTTTGATGCCTTAGAAACAGTCAAATCAAACATTAAGTTTGTTCTGACCCGCCACGAGCAAGGGGCGGTTCATATGGCAGATGGATACGGGAGAGCTACAGGCAAACCTGCAGTTGTTTTGGTAACCTCTGGACCAGGAGCCGGTAACACAGTTACAGGACTCATGACAGCTCAGATGGACTCTGTTCCTATGATTGTTCTCTGTGGACAACAAGTAACTTGGATGCTCGGAAAGGACGCATTCCAAGAAGCCGATATCTTTGGAATTACGATGCCAGTTGTGAAACACAACTACCTCGTCAAAGAAACAAACGCCTTACCTCGCATCATACGAGAAGCCCACTACATCGCAACCAGTGGTCGTCCAGGAGCCGTTCTGATCGACATTCCAAAAGACATATCCCAAGGCCCATTCACCGCTGGAACAATTGAAGCCGAATTTAACCTTCCTGGCTACCATCCTGAAAGAGCCTATGAAATCAATGAATCGCAAGTAGAGCATGCGTTAAAGCTCATCAAACACGCCGAGAAGCCTGTCATCCTAGCAGGTCAAGGCGCGATGATCTCGAAGGCTCATGAAGAACTCATGACCTTCGCATTTACTCTCGGATGCCCTGTAACATCTACCTTACTAGGTAAAGGAGTCTTCCCTGAAAACCACGACCTATCGCTTGGGATGCTTGGGATGCATGGCACAGCCTATGCAAACAAAGCGATCTGCGAATGCGACCTTCTCATCAATATTGGCTCACGCTTCGATGATCGCATCATTGGGCAACCTGATAAGTTTGCGGCTCAAGCCGATATTATTCACATCGATATTGATGCCTCTGAGATCAATAAGATGGTCACTCCCGATGTTCACATCGTAGGAGATGCAAAAACGGTCCTTAATGCACTGAATAGTAAGGTAGAGCAAACCACTAACACCACGGAATGGCTCACGCATCTTGATGGATACAAAAAGAAATTCCCTCTTAGTTATAAAAAGCAAGGTGGACTACGCATGCAACAGGTGATTGACGAGTTCTACAAACAAACCAATGGAGATGCCATTGTATGTACAGATGTAGGTCAGCACCAAATGTGGGCAGCTCAATTCTTCAAGAACCACAAATCCAATCAATGGTTATCCTCTGGAGGAGCTGGAACTATGGGGTTTGGCTTCCCGGCAGCTATTGGAGCGCAATTTGCATGCCCTGACTCGACCGTGATCACCTTCTGCGGTGACGGAGGCTTCCAAATGACCCTCTTTGAACTCGCAACAGCCGCCATCCATAAGCTCCCAATTAAGATTGTTGTTCTCAATAACCACTACCTCGGGATGGTGAGACAATGGCAAGAGCTCTTCTTTGATGAACGTATGAGCGGGGTCGACCTCGATGGAAATCCAGACTTTGTAAAACTAGCACAAGCTTACGGAATCAAAGGGATCAACATCAAGCGCCCAGCCGATGTCGAAAGATTTGTTGCAGAAGCACTTGCGTATAATGAAGGCCCAATCCTGATCAATGCGGAATGTATCAAAACCGATAACGTGTTCCCTATGATCCCAGCAGGTGCTACATTAGAAGAAATGCTGATCGAACCTCCGAAACATAAAATGGCTAAGCCTGTCGGAAGCACCTAGGATACGCCCTCTTCCACCCATTTAAATCGAAATAATTTAAACAATGTCGAAAACGATAGTAACAACAGACACCCCAGTGTCAGCCTCCCCTTCCGAGGGAGAGATCCACACCTTATCCATTCTAGTCAATAATAAGGCAGGGGTTTTGATGCGCATCACTCAAGTGTTTGCTCGTCGAGGCTATAATATTGACTCCCTCGTCGTGTCTCAAGGTCGTGATCCTGAATTCTCTAGAATGACCATTGGTATCCTCGGGAATAAAGAAGGCTTAGACCAAATTGTAAAACAAGTCTTCAAGCTCATTGATGTGATCCATGTCTCTATTCACACGTCCCAAAACGCGGTAGTGAAAGAGTTGCTTCTCGTCAAGTTCCTCGCGAAAACAGACGACAGAGCAGAAGCCTTACAAATCATTGAGCACTTTGGTGGGAAAACTGTAGACCTGACTCCAAATTCGATGATTGCAACCTTCACTGGTGAATCAAAGAAAATTGATGCAGCCTTAGGTATGCTCTCTAAGTTCGAAATTATCGAAAGCGTAAGAACGGGGAAAGTCGTTATGGCGCGCGGAGAACAAGCCACATAGGCTTTTGAGCTTTCTAAGCATCAAAAAGAGCATTACTCTCCCATGAGTAATGCTCTTTTTCTTTCCCCCAGGAGGGCGCTTTACAACGTAACAATTCCAGCCAAAGCCCCACTGAGTAGATTCGCTAAAGTTGCTGCAAACAAAGCCTTTGGAGCCAGTTTAGCCACTTCCGTCCTTCTGGACGGCACCATATTTCCAAGAGCTCCTAGCACAACTGCTATCGAACCAAAGTTTGCAAACCCGCAAAGACTAAAGGTCAGAATAATTTGACTTCTCTCTGACAAACCTGACAACTCTGAGAGAGAGATGAATGCTACAAACTCATTCATCACCAGCTTCTCGCCTAAAAGCCCCCCCGCAAT
>CAYUKP010000082.1:5133-8603 GCA_964445335.1 uncultured Verrucomicrobiales bacterium | reverse complement strand
GGTGCTGGTGCTGGTGCTGGTGCTGGTGCTGGTGCTGGTGCTGGTGCTGGTGCTGATCCTACACCAATAACCGTATCGTCAGGTATACGACCCAATGTTTTAATTAGATCATTAAGGCTAACTTCCCCTAAGGTTTGAATGACGCGAATAAAGGCTATTTCAAGATGTAGAGCTTTACTCGAAGACCATTTAATTTTTGCCTCCGACTCTGCGAGTAAATCCAACACAGCTAATAACCTATCAACCGTAATACGCTCCGACTGAATAATCGCTTTTAAATCTAGCCATAGGGCTTCTGGCAGACCCGAAGCTTCAACATCAGCTTGCACTTGCGCAATTAAAATGGCTCTGACTGCGTTAATAATTTCCCCTAATAGCTGAGATAGGTCTTTCCCGAGCTGATACTGTTCTTGGATAAAGTGTAGAACCGCTATATTATCCTTTCTCAAAAGCGCTGATAAAATCTGATGAACGGTCTCCCCAGAGGTAAAACCAAAGATTTCTCGCACATGATCTGAACTAATAGCATCACCACAGAACGCCACCAACTGGTCGAGCATCGAAAGCGCATCGCGCATACCTCCATCTGCTCCTTTCGCAATAGACCAAGCAGCTTCTTTATCTAATGAGACCCCTTCTTCCGCACTCACCTTTAGTAAGTGCTCTGCGATAATATCCACCGAAATAGGTCGCAGATCAAAGCGCTGGCAACGTGAAATAATCGTTGGTAAAATTTTATGAGCTTCTGTTGTCGCAAAGATGAACTTCACATGAGGAGGAGGTTCTTCCAAGGTTTTAAGCAGAGCATTAAAGGCCGCGGAAGACAGCATGTGCACCTCATCAATGTAGACAATTTTATAACGACATTTAGCTGGAGCAAACCTAACAGTTTCTCGCAACTCACGCACTTGATCGACACCGTTATTCGACGCCCCATCAATTTCTAAAACATCTAGAGAGTTTCCTTCTGCAATCTCCCGACAAATCTCCTCCTGAGGATCAAAGTCAATAGAGGGGCCATTCGAACAATTGAGCGCCTTCGCAAAGATTCTGGCTGTTGTCGTCTTGCCCGTTCCTCTTGGACCTACAAATAAATATGCATGCGCTAATCTCTCTTGCGCAATGGCATTCGATAAGGTCTTAATCACATGATCCTGTCCTAAAACATCTTTAAAGGTTTCAGGACGATATTTACGGGCGAAAACTAGGTAGCTCACGCCAATAGTGAAGCAGGCTTTTAGAAGATAGACAGCATAAAAAGTGTGAAAAATTTCTATATCTTTTCACACTTGTCCTAGTGGAATTTATTGTGCGTCTCTCACAATTTCCCACGCTCTAGCCACCTGGAGCACCGTAGAGTCTCCCAAATGAGGACCTAAAATCTGTAAGCCCACAGGTAGTGACGTACCGTCAACAGTGACGTTCCCACACGGAACGCTGATCGAAGGAATCCCTGCAAGGTTTGCTCCGATAGTGAAGATGTCGGCGAGGTATTCACTCAGCGGATCATGCTCGTTGACACCTAACTTACGTGCAGGCTCTGGAGTTACCGGAGCAATCAGAGCATCTACTTGTTGGAAGACCTCTTCAAAGTCCTTCATAATGAGCGTTCTGACCTTCTGAGCCTTGATGTAATACGCATCATAGTATCCTGAGCTAAGTACATAGGTCCCAAGGAGAATTCGACGCTTCACTTCAGGCCCAAACCCTTCGACACGACTCTTCTCATACATCTCTAGTACATCTGTCACGTCTTGAGATCTCTTACCGTATCTCACCCCATCAAACCGCGCAAGGTTTGAGGAAGCCTCAGCTGGAGCGAGAATATAATAGGTCGGCACACAGTACTTCGTGTGAGGTAGGGAGACCTCAACAATTTCAGCGCCTTCCTTCTCCAGAGCAGCGATGGCCTCTTGCACACGCGCTTTCACATCAGAGTTTAATCCCTCGCTCAAATACTCGGTAGGCACCCCAATCTTCTTACCAGCGACACCCGCGTCCAAGTTCTGAGTATAATCTTCAGACGCTACATCCAAAGAAGTCGAATCCAACGCATCATGCCCTGCTAGAACATTTGTTAAGAGAGCAGCATCTGACACATTTTTGGTAAGCGGACCGATCTGATCCAACGATGACGCAAACGCTACTAATCCATAACGAGAAACTCTGCCATAGGAGGGCTTAAACCCAACAACACCACAATGAGAAGCTGGTTGACGAATCGAACCGCCTGTATCAGACCCCAGAGACGCAATCGCAAGATCTCCACCAACACAGGCTGCAGACCCTCCCGATGACCCACCTGGAATATGGTCTGGGGCATGAGGGTTGCGCGTAATTTTGTGAGCAGAATTTTCCGTCGCCGACCCCATGGCGAACTCATCCATATTGACTCGTCCAAAGGGGATAGCTCCCGCAGCAATCAGCTTATTAATAACAGTTGCATTATAAGGCGCAGTGTAAGCGTCTGCCAAGAATTTTGAGGCACATGAACAAGGCTCGCCCTGAACATTAATATTATCCTTAATCGCAATGGGCACACCTCCCAATGGCAAGGAAAGGTCAGCGGATTGAGCAGCCTCCAGAGCTCGCTCAACATTGCGCGAGAGATACGCTCCAATGGCGTCATCCCTTTCGGCTATAGCTCCTTCAATGGATTCGATCACATCAGAAGGGGTAAAGTCCTTAGCTTGATACCCTTCTTTCAGCTCAGAGATTGTTTTGGTATTTAACATCAGTAATAATTAGAAAGTTTATGATTCAACCACCCTTGGCACCTTCACCTGATCTTGAGCAAAGGCAGGAGCATTCAGCTCCAGACTTTCTGCCGGTAGACTCTGCCCTGGTTCATCGAGCCTTGGAACCGCAAAAACTGGTGAAGAGTGGGCGCTAGGCTCCACCCCACTCACATCCAATTCATTCAAGGTGTCAATGTAGGAAAGTATTGTTTCGAGTTGCGGTGTAAACTCCGCAGCTTCCTCCGGAGTCAGCTCCAATCGAGCCAACCGTGTTACATGTGATATATCCAAATTTTCGCTCACAGGTGTGAGTGTGTGGAAGGTCTCTCGAAAGGGCAATATTTTTATACGAGATTTGGTGATTGCTTCAGGAAAAGATAATCCTGAAAGCTAAAGCTCCGCAAAAGCTCCAACGCTCCGGCATCGGTCAACAACATAATATCAGGATGTTGTACGCCATTAAAAAATGTCGTCTTAACCATCGTATAATGCGCCATATCATTAAAAATCAGCTTATCTCCTACCTCTAAAGGACGAGAAAAACAATAATCTCCAATCTGATCTCCAGCAAGGCAAGTATTCCCAGTCAAACGATAGCAGTGCCTTGAGCCAGAAACTGTGG
Organism: uncultured Verrucomicrobiales bacterium; assembly: GCA_964445335.1. Classification (GTDB taxonomy): domain Bacteria; phylum Verrucomicrobiota; class Verrucomicrobiia; order Verrucomicrobiales; family Akkermansiaceae; genus WTJZ01. The sequence goes on along the minus strand of CAYUKP010000082.1, from coordinate 5,243 downwards.
CCTCCTCTCCACTAGGTAAATACACATCAGGTCGGTAGGGCATCTCCAATACATCAGGCATATGAGCAGTTGCGGAGACATCAAGAATGGCATTCGTCACTCCTCCGTTA
>CAYUKP010000082.1:0-5033 GCA_964445335.1 uncultured Verrucomicrobiales bacterium | reverse complement strand
AGACCAAAGCAAATCTCCCGTGTTGCCTCACGCTTATAGGCTAAACATTGAGCCTGATGCGTTCGCCATTGGCTTAGGGAATTAAAGTCTAAATGATGCGTCAACGGTAAGAGGGCTTCAACCTCTCCTTCATTATAAGCCGGCGAGCAAGTAATGACCTCACAAGCCTCAGGGAGATGTCCACTAGCGAGCTGAGCCTCCCATAAACCTGAAGCACAAGCGCCATCAAGGTATCGTCCAATCAGAGGATAAAGTTGGGGTTGCGCAAACGCCTTTTGAGCTAAAACAACCTTGGCTCCCGAACTCTGCGCCAGAGCTTGCAACGCTTCAAGGTTGTTCACCAGAGACCTCTGATCAATCACATAGGTTGGCTTGCTCACCTCCTGAGAAGCTCGCAATACTTGAGGACTAGGGGCTGGAGCTTTAGTCTTCATCTCTCTCCTTAAAGCTTGATTAACTGAAGAAGCTTCTCATGCTCTTCAGGGTTCTGCCATTGCCATGTCTCATACATTTCAGCATCTGTCTCTTCCCACTGGGTCAAAACAGATCGTAACGTAACCCGCAAGAGATCCCGATCGGTGATATATTCCGCCCATTGACACGCCGCTACAGGGTCAACTTTAGTGATCGAATCAATACTCGTGATCAAGCACATGTCAAGAGCACCACTTTGTGGAAAGTCCGCAAAATACTCCAACGCTCCAAATGAATCCTCTTCGATCCAAGAGTCTAACACTCCACTCAAAAATGACGCTTGCGAAAAGTCATCCACCTCTGAATCCAATACTGACTGAATATACTCCTTATGATTCCCACTTTTGACACACAACATCCCAACTTCCTCAAACCCTTCCACTAAAACCCCAGTATCGGAATTCGCTAAACACCACTCAAACGCCTTATCCAGATCCTTTTCAGCCGCCAAAACCAATAACGGCTTAAAGGCTTGTAGCGTAATATCCATGTTATCTTTGAGCACATGAAAGGAATCCAAACCGTCTATTAAGCGCCCTTCTTGGACATAAAACTCTAGGAAAGGCTCAACAATCGTCGTGCAGTCCACCTCAGCACAGTCCATTGTAGCAATGACTTGATGCGCCAATCCTTCATCCTCTCTCAAGGCATTCATTACAGCTTCAGCCATTTCATTAGGGTCTGTAATGGATTGCAACTGCTGCTGAAGCTGTGTGCGCTGAGAATAAACTTCTGTATTTGATGACTTTTGACTAGAAGCCCCCCCTAATGAAGGCGCACGCATCTTGACCTCTGACGCGTGAACTAGCGGATCAGGCTTTGCCTCAGGTTGCACTACACTCACATTCCTAAAGCAAAACATACCCAAAGGAATAAGACATAATGAGGCTCCCCCCCCAATCTTTAACATAACATTCATACCTTTACGCCCTGCTTAGAACATCACTTAGATAAATAACAGCAAATACTCTCATGGTATTTCTCAACTTCAAAAATTAAAAATACGTTCACACTTCTAAAGAATTAAATTCTAAAACAATTGAAATAAAGAAGTGGTGGCTCATCTCGGATTCGAACCAAGGACACAGGGATTTTCAATCCCCTGCTCTACCAACTGAGCTAATGAGCCATTCATTTAAGCTGTATTTGCTTAAGACGACGGATTGTTACCACAAAAAATTCGAGAGCGCAAGAGAAAAGGTATAGTTTTTTGAAAAAAAGTTTTTTCACGTATTGCATCCCCCCATGAGGTTGTGTTGTATGGGAGGACACTATGGCGAGTAAACTGACTTACAAGGAAGCTGGAGTAGACACTGTAGAAGCAGCGTCTTTCGTAACCGACATCAAAGGACATGTCCAAAGAACTCAGAAATCACGTCAATTAATGGGACGATACGGGCTCTTTGCAGCAGCCTTTGATATGAGCAACTATTCTGAGCCTGTGCTTGTCACAGGTTGTGATGGCGTCGGCACCAAGATGGAAGTCCTCATTGAAGAAGAACAGCTAGAGATCGCAGGCAAAGACCTCGTAGCCATGAGCGTCAATGACATCTTAACTACAGGGGGAGATCCTCTCCTCTTCCTCGATTATGTTGGGGTCAACAAACTTGATAAAGAAAAACTCACCAAGCTTATCGCTGGAATGTGTGATTACCTCGAAGAGTGTGATTGCATCCTCGCAGGTGGAGAAACCGCCGAAATGCCAGGTATCGTGCCTGAAGGCATGATCGAGTTCTCAGGATTCTGCGTAGGCGCGGTAGAACGTCCGGATCTAGTCGACCCTTCTACAATTGAAGTAGGCGATGTCCTTGTAGGATTCCCATCAGATGGATTCCACGCAAATGGTTGGTCTCTCGTCAGAAAGGTCTTAGAACAAAACCCAGACCTCCTGACCAAAGAAGAATTACATAGCTTACTCGCTCCAACCCGTCTCTACCATGATGTAGTCAGAGACATCAAAGCGCAAAACATTAAACCTAAGGCATCTGCGCACATCACAGGCGGTGGCCTTCCAGAAAACCTCGAACGTCTCTTTGGTGAGGGCATCGGAGCGACCTTAGAAGTTCCAGAATGGGATCACCCTATTGCACAAAAAGTCCTCGCCCACACCGATGAAGTCGACCGCTACCATACCTTCAACATGGGGTTTGGGTGGGTCAGCATTGTAAAGGCAGACGAAGTCGACGCCATCCTCTCCGCAGGGCCTGGTGGACAAGTCATTGGTCATATAACGGCTGGCGAAGGAGTAACGATCAAATAATGACTCGCCCTTTTATCGAACATCTAAGTAACAAATAAATTTATGTGTGGTATCGCAGTCGTGCGCTTGAGAAAGCCGCTAGAGTATTATAAGGAAAAGTATGGCACACCTTTATGGGGATTTAACAAACTCTTCCTAATGATGGAGAAACAACACAATCGTGGCCACGACGGGGTTGGGATTGGATGTTGTAAGCTCGATATGCCTTCAGGGTCTCCCTACATCGCCAGAAGAAGAGACTCTGAAAAGGATGGGCTCGCGCGCATCTTCCGTAAGGAACTAAAGGTCTTAAACCGCGCCAAAAGAAAAGGTCTCTTCGATCCAGATGATACAAATGACTTGCGAAACCACTTTGACTTTGGAGGTGAAATCCTCATGGGTCACCTCCGCTATGGCACCTCAGGAGCCTTTGATGAAGGCGCATGCCACCCATACCTGAGACGTAGTAACTGGCCTACCCGTACCCTCATGGTACAAGGGAACTTTAACATGACCAATACAGGTCAGCTCAACAGTAAGCTAATCTCACGTGGCCAGCATCCCGTCTTTGGCACGGATACGCAGACCGTTCTCGAAGAGATCGGCTACCACCTCGACGAGGAGCACACCGAACTCTATCGCCAACTCCGCGACAGCAACATGGCAGGAGAGGAGATCCCAGAGAAGATCTCCCAACAGCTCGACTTGCAGAAGATTATTTCCCATTCTGCCGAAGACTGGGACGGTGGATATGCTATTTCTGGAGTAGTCGGCAACGGTGATATGTTTGTCGTCAGAGACCCTAAAGGAATCCGCCCTTGTTATTATTATATTGATGATGAAGTCATCGCCGTCTCATCCGAGCGCGTCCCTCTACTCACCGTCTTTGAGCTAGAGCAGGAACAAATCACCGAACTCGCTCCTGGAGGAATGCTCAACGTGAAGAGCTGCGGAGACATTTCTACGACGAGATTTGCTCCGGAAATGGAGCCTTCCTCTTGCTCATTCGAGAGCATTTACTTCTCCCGAGGCAATGATCCTAAGATCTATCAGGAGCGTAAACAAATGGGTCGTGCATTAGTACCTCAGATCATGAAGGCCATTGATAATGACCTAGGCAAGTCCGTCTTTTCCTACATTCCCAACACCGCAGAAATCGCTTACTACGGACTCTTGGATGGCCTACGATTAGAGCGCCGTCAGAATGTCCTCAATACACTCAAAAACGCACGAAATGAAGGAACCTTATCTGACGAACTCCTCGAACAACTCATCCTCGGCAACTGGCCTAGAGCGGAGAAAATCGCACATAAGGACATTAAGCTTCGCACCTTCATCTCGCAGGAGAAAGATCGTAACATCTTAGCGTCGCACGTCTATGACATAACGTATGGCGCAGTTTCTCAGGAGGACACTCTCGTCGTCTTAGAGGATTCGATTGTGCGAGGCACAACCCTCAAAAAATCGGTGCTAAAGATTTTGTCGAACCTCAACCCTAAAAAAATTGTGGTCTGCTCAACTGCTCCTCAAATCAGATTCCCTGATTGCTATGGTATCGACATGGCTGAGATCGGTAAGTTCATCGCCTTCCAAGCCGCCGAAAACCTTCTCAAAGCCACTGGCAAAGAAGCACTCTTGGAGGAAATCTACGAGGATTGTAAAGCGGAGCTTCTCAAACCTCGCCCAGAGCAGAGAAACCCTGTGCAGAAGCTCTATAGCTCCTTCACCGACGAGGAGCTATCACGTGAGATTTCTCGCATCTCTTACCCTGAGAACACCTCATGGCAAGGCGAGCTCGAAATCGTCTTCCTCAGCACCGAGAACTTACACAAGTCTCTCGATGGTCAATATGGAGACTGGTATTTCACCGGCAATTACCCAACTCCAGGTGGTTACACCACAGTTTGCAGAGCCTACATTAACCACTTCGAGAAGAAAGTAGGACGCGCTTACTAAAACCTCACCCCTTCAAGACTCTGATGAAGATCCCTCGCCGTAGAATGATGAATGCCCGTTCTGAGTTTCAGCTCGTGCGCAGCAAAGGAGCATCCAAAGTTGGTAAGTATATGGTCTTATCTACCTTGCCTTGCGAGACCCTCTCAGAGTCTAAGTTTGCCTTTGTGACTTCTAAGAAAGTCGGCAAGGCACATGAGCGAAACTTTGTCAGACGTCGCTTCAGAGACCTTATCTCACGCCATGGTGACGACATCACAGACACCCGCTATATTGTCATGATCGGGCGTTATTCTGCTCCAGGAGTAGACTTCGCACTCCTCGAAGCGGAATTCCTCAAGCTTAGTCGTAAATTAGGTATTATTTC
>CAYUKP010000081.1:7516-8608 GCA_964445335.1 uncultured Verrucomicrobiales bacterium | reverse complement strand
CGTGACCTTGACGGGCTATTTCATCAGCTTTATGCCCCATTTCCATCATATCAATTTCCCCTTTTGTTGGCCAACTTGCATTAGATGTGCCGAGAAGCCACGCTGCAGGCCATAGACCAGTCTCCACAGAAGGAGTTTTCATCCGTACTTCGATCATTCCGTACTGCACAGAGAGGTTGCCTTTTGAATCGACCTTACCTGATGTAAAATTGTACCCGTCATAGGACTCCCTTTTAGCCTCAAGGACTAAGGCCGAGTTGCCGTCTTCACCCTCAACTGATTCGATACTAAGGTTCTCTTCTCGATAGTATTGCAGTTCTTGATTACCCCAGCCACAGAGACCAATGTCGCAACCATTGCCGATGTTTGGGTTCCAGATTTCTTGGTTTAGGGTGTCGAACTGGTCTTCCCAAATAACTTCTCCGATTTGGGAATGCCCGATAGAGAGGTTGAATATAAGAATGAGTAAAGGGAATGGTTTTAGGTGTTGGAGCATATGAGTTTTTTACAAAAATACTCCAAACGATCTAAAATTTCAATAAATTGTTTTTTGTAGTCTTTATAGTTTAAATTTCAACAATATGCAACTTTTTTGGTAGTCATCCTGAAGTGAGGTTTATGCGATGGATTCATTTTGAAAAGTTCCTAACACTTATTCTCTGAGAAACAGGCCTCCAATGTCCATAACTCGCAGATAGGGAAGGCTGGCTTTAAGAGGGAGCGTAAAAATAATAAAGATATTCTTAGCTTTCTTTGCGAATTATAGGTATATCGTAGAATCTTATGTATCAGAGGACATGTCCCAAATGTTTCATATTATTACAGAATAAAGAACAGAAAGTCCCATTTAAATGTGCTCAGTGTAATGAGGTGTTTATTATTGTACCCCAAGATGAGCATCATGCTGTGGAGTATTTACATTATCTTCAGAGTCAGAGAGAGGGACTCAATATTTCTAATCGTGTAGCTCTGAATGAGGACCCCGAAGAAATGGTAGCTGAGTTCGCAGGGATTGTGGAAGATGTTTCAGATCAAGAAGATCAAGAAGATCAAGAAGATCAAGAAGATCAAGAAGATCAAGAAGATCAAGAA
>CAYUKP010000081.1:3605-7416 GCA_964445335.1 uncultured Verrucomicrobiales bacterium | reverse complement strand
ATCAAGAAGATCAAGAAGATCAAGAAGATCAAGAAGATCAAGAAGATCAAGAAGACCCGTTGCAATTTGAGAGTCTCAATAAAACGAGGTTTACAGAATTAGGCGAGCAGGAGAATCAAGATATTTTTGATTTGTCCGAAGGTGATAGCGAGATGTTTGTTGAGGCGAATGGAAGGGAAGATCTAGCGTCGGAAGATTTCGTGGTTATGCGTGAAAGCATACGTCAGATTCAAGAGGATGGGGAGAGAAGAAAGGGGCGTTTAAAAGCAGGTATCCTTGTGTGTATGTGTATTTGTGGAATGGGTTTAGCAATTGTGGGGTTGATGAAAGTCGTTCATAATAGTATCCAAAATAGAGAGAAAGAGAGGGTGCAAGCGACCAAAACTCTCATAGAGAATGCATCAAAACCAACGAAGGCTCCTTGGCAAGGCGCTAGTCGTGCTGCGAGAAGGGCATTGGAAGATTATTTTGAGGCAAATACTTTAGAGGAAGCAGCTCCTTATATGAGTAAGGCTCCTCATGTGAAAGCGGTGCTGGCCAAATACTGGGAGCCTCTTCGATACGAAAATATCGCTTTAATCCCTCAAGCTACTAAGTACCTAGCAGAGTCAAGAACTGCGATGTATTTATTTAGATGTCAGAGGCAAGGAGGAGTAGATCTTTATCCTGTTTATATGACAGAAGGCAAAGATTACCCCTTGATAGATTGGCAATATGCACATCAGATTGAGGAAATGTCGTTGCAAGATATTTTCGCCAACGATTATGTGGGAGATGTCAAAGTGCGAGTTCAAATTACTACGGATGATTATTATAATTTTGGATATGAAGACATGACAAGTCAGTCGTTTTTTTTGAGTCATCCATTTGAACCGCAAAACCTTTCATTGAGATTACCTTGTTACATTGAAACAGCCTCGCCTCAATATAAGTATCTAGCGCAATATTTTAAGCTCAAACCTAAGTGGTTGCATCAATGTCACCCTAAGGGCGTGTCTTTAGAGCAGTTGGAAGATATCATGAGTAATGATAAGGTTACCTCTCAAGAACAGAAGCCCTTTGTAAGAAAGACATCCCGTATGATTCTGGAAATTGAAGTATTAGAAGGGCTTCCGAAAGTAGCTTTGATAAAGCGTGTGATAAGTACTGATTTGGTGGACTACTTTAGGAGGTATCAATACCCGTATCTTAATTAATGAAACGAGTTATTAATTTTGGGTAGCTACTCTGCTGCGAATAAACCCTTGGGCTTGTTTGGTGAGTTGGTTCCAGTTTAGGTTCGTATCATCACCCCAGTCTGAAAAAATAGAGTCTTCAGACGATGGAGTGAAGTGAATATGAATACTGTGTTTTAAATCCAATCCAGGAAGAGCTTCTCCAATAGCGAGTCCAAGGGCGATTTCTTTATTGGAACCATGAACATAATTAATTTCGATAAGCTCTATGTCCTGTTTACCAGATTTACGACCTTCATATTTAACCAAAAACCCTTTCCAGAGTCGGCCATTTTTTTTGAGAGGTGGCGTTGTATGAATGTTCATTCCAGTATTGACCCCAGATAGAGAACCTTCAATAAAAGCACATGTTCTAAGCAAATTAGTTTGGAGTGTAGGATCAAAGTTTCGAGGAGACATGAAATCGGTTAGCTTCTGGTAGTATTGCTTCAGGTGTGCTTCTTGAATGGGTGTGGAGAACGGTTGTTCTTCTAGTTTGTCTACCCTGCGCTGTTCGTAAAGAAAAAGGCTACCAATTCCCATAAGCATAAGAGCTAGAGGGAATGCTGTGACGAGGACTTTGATTAGGGAGATTTTATGTTTCATTATAAGGTAGTAGCTGAATTATTGAGAGTCTCTGCAATGGCTTGTGCTGCTTTTTTATGAGCATCTCCGTTACCAAGTTGAGATGGGACTTTGGACAGGTTCTGCGCCATGGTTGCCTTATACTCTTTATTATGGAGGATTTCTTGGATTTCATGAGTTAAGTTTGCAACGGTTGCTTCAGATTGAATAAACTCTTTTACTACAAGTTTGTCGGCTAAAATGTTAACCATTCCAATATATGGTATTTTTACTACGGTCTTGGCGGCAATGTATGTCAAAGGGGAGACCTTATAAACGAGAGCGTATGGCATACCGTAAAACCCCGCTTCTAAAGATGCTGTGCCACTAGCAACCCATCCAGCGGTAGCTTCTTGCATTAGGCGGTGACTTTCACCTACCGCGATCTTCAGAGAGTTTTTAGTACAGAGGTTGCTAGCTTCAATAATCTCTCCGACGAGAGGGAGAAGCTTATCTGATGCAACGGCAAGTTCGAAGGTAAGGTGCGGATCCGTTATTAGTAGTTCTGCACAAGCGTCGCACATGAGGGGAAGGAGGGCTTTGACCTCCCGTGCTCTGCTCCCAGGAAAGAGACCGATAAGAGAGTGAGATCGAGAAATGGAGATGCGTCGTGCGTTGAGTTCTTCGACAACAGGGTGTCCAACCCATACTGTAGGTAGGTCAGAGGATTCATAAAGCTCTTTTTCAAATTCAAAGACACACATCATAAGGTCTAAAACCTTAGCCATTTGAGGGATGCGTTTGCGGTTCCATGCCCAAACTTGAGGGCTTATATAATAGCAGATATGACCTTTGTACCCTAACTTACGTAACTTTTTGGCGAGTCTTAAGTTGAAGCCTGGATAGTCTACTAAGATTACGAGTGCGGGTTGGAGGTTTAAGATTCTCTTTAGAGTTTCATCGAACTTTTTTCGAAACCAACTATATTTTTTCAGGACTTCGCTTAATCCGATAACAGCAGCTTCTTCGACCCAATCTTCGAATTGATCACCATATAGCTTTTGCAATTCAGGCCCACCTAAACCTTGGAACTCTAGATTCAGCCCTTTTAGAGAAGGATTTTTTTGTAATGCTTTGAGCAATTCTGCAGCATGTAAATCTCCGCTTCGTTCTCCCGAAACTAGAAATAGTGATCGTGTACTCATTGCGTATTACATTCGGTAATTATGAGGGGGTGGCAACATAAATGTAAGATAAGATAAGAACTTGATTCTCTCTAAAAGTTATAGTTAATAGAGTGAAACGTATGTCAGATCAGGAATTACAATCCCCACTCGCTATTGGTGAGATAGAGCAAGGGCCATCAAAGTTTGAACAATTTTTAGACCGAAACCAGAAAGGACTTGTTGCGGGAGGTCTTGCAGTAGTTTTTTTAGTGGCTGGAGTTATTGTCCTTAGAGGGGTGAAACAAAATAAACAATTGGACGCAGGAGCTACTTTGATAAGTTGCCAAGAAATTTCTGAATATAAAAGCGTTACAGAAGAGTATAAAGGAACAGCTTCAGCAGGGTCAGCGTTATTGATTCTTTCTGATAAGCAGTGGGCAGAAGGACAAAAAGAAGAAGCTCTTGGTAGCTTAAAGAAATTCTTAGAGGAATACCCAAAACACCCATCCTATCCTTTTGCTTTGGTTAAGATCGGCATGAGGCTTGGGCAAGATAGTCAAGGTACACAAGCTCGTGAATATTTACAGCAAGCGATAGAAACGGATCATGTTACAGTCGTCCCTTTAGCGCAATTACTCCTAGCGGATCAAGAAATTCTTTCTGGTGAATTAGAGAGTGCTAAAAAATTATTAGAGGAAGCTTCTGAAATGTCAGAAGATGATTTGGGTGGTTTGGCTTTACTTGTTCAACAGCGCCTAACAACGGCAAAGTCACCTCAGCCAGAATTATTGATTCCAACTCCTGAGGCTGAAGAGGCTGAAGAGGCTGAAGAGGCTGAAGAGGCTGAAGAGGCTGAAGAGGCTGAAG
>CAYUKP010000081.1:0-3505 GCA_964445335.1 uncultured Verrucomicrobiales bacterium | reverse complement strand
AGGTGCTGACAAAATAAAATCATTTTAATAAAATTGGATCATGTTTAATAAGATTACAGGTAGTGCTAAAAACGAAGCTGCTGAAGCTAGTAATGCCCTTGAAAGCAAGAATAAGACGAGTAAGCCAAATCTCAAAGAGAGTTCGAGTTCAAATGTAGAAGAGTATGTGCCTGAAGGTTTATCAGCTCAGGTTACTCCGGAGAGCCCAAAGGAAGAGCCTAAGCAAGAGGTCTCTACACCTGAGATTAAGAACCATCTGTCGAAGGATGTCTCCATTAAGGGGAAGTTAAAATTGAAAGGCGATATTGCCATTGATGGAAATATTGAAGGTGAAATCTTTACTGAAGGGCTTTTGTTAATTAAGGAGAATGCAACAATTAAGGCTTCGATTGATGCGGGATCCGTTATTATTTACGGAAAGGTTGAAGGTAATATAAAAGCCTCTGAAAAGATTGAACTATTCGAGACCGCTTCGGTTCAGGGAGACCTCCAATCATTGAAGTTAAAGGTGGATTCTGGTGCTGTAATATCAGGGAGAACCATCATAGGTTCTGCTACTAAGGGAACGACAGCTTCTTCTGGAGCCACTCAAAAGAGCAGTAATAATAGATCATCTCATAAAACTAATAATCGGAGTAGAAACGGATCTTAAAAAACTTTAAAAATAAGAAGTTTATAGTTGACTGTGAACGTTTTTTGAGTTAAGAATCTTCCAGCAACAGCAAATGGTGAATGTAGCTCAGTTGGTAGAGCACTGGTTTGTGGTTCCAGTGGTCGCGGGTTCGAACCCCGTCATTCACCCCATTTTTTCTAATGGAAACTTTTTTTTCACACTTGGGTATTATTCCTCGGAATATTTCACTGTACGATGAAGCTTTAACGCATCCATCTGCCAATAAGAAAGTCAACTATGAAAGGTTGGAGTATTTGGGTGATGCTGTGATTGAGCTTATTTCAACCCAATATATTTTTTCTAACTATCCTGAATATTTGGAGGGTAAGATGACAAAGCTTCGTGCTTTGGTTGTGTCTCGACCCAGTTTAGCCATGTTCGCGGAGAGTATTCAATTGGGCGACTATATTAAATTTTCGACAGGGGAGTTAAAAAATGGTGGCCGCACGAAGAAAACAAATTTGAGTAACGCGTTTGAGGCTCTAGTGGCCGCTATTTACTTGGACTTAGGGTATGATGAGGCGCAGAAGCTTTTTTTAAAGTGTGCCCAACCTTTGTTAGATAAAGGGTATACTGAAAAGACTGGGATAGATAATCCGAAAGGAAAGTTACAAGAGATTTTACAAGACATTGTTTCTGAGGCTCCCGTGTATGAGGTGTTGTCAGAAACTGGCCCAGACCATAACAAGCAGTTTAAGGTTCGCGTGTCCTGGCAAAATAAACATTTGGCTGAAGGTGTTGGAGGGAGCAAAAAAGCCGCTGAACGAGTCTCAGCTCTCTTGGCTTTAGAGTCTAGGCTTTGGGAGAGTCAGGTCTAATTTGCCTGTATTAGTAAAATCTTTCGAACTTATACCGTTGACATTCGATACAGTATAAGGAAAGCGTTTGATGCTCTTTTTAAGAGCCCTTTAGGTAGTTTTTTGTCTGTGATGGCAGATGACTGATAATAATGGGGGAATACTGGTGCGAATCCAGAACGGTCCCGCCACGGTGAGTCTGAATCTTTCGCTATATTTGAAAGAAGAAGGTAAGTCCGATTACCCGCCTAATTGCAATCTTTGAGTCAACCTGCGGTAGACAGGGCACTTCAATACCTTATGAAAAATATATTAAACGTAACAAAAGCGGCCCTTGTGGCATCCGTGACCAGTCTTCATGCTCTATCCGTTACAGACGAAGAGTTAGAGCCTATAGTTGTGACAGCAAGCAGGCTTCCTGAATTGCAAACTCAAACGAGCTCCTCTGTCGAGTTAATTGATGCTGAAGACAGAGAACGCAGACAACAACCACGTTTGCAAGACGCGCTGAATATGGCGCCTGGTGTTATTGCAACTTCAACATCAGGCCAAGAAGGTCAAACAGGCACACTGATCATTCGAGGGCTGACCACAAAGTATAATCAAATAATGATGGATGGGGTTCGGGTTTCAGACTCTGTTACAAATGGTTCATATGGTAATATATTAGGAAACTTTGCGATGGGAGCAAATGAAAACATCGAAATCGCTAAGTCTGGGCAAAACGTGGTTCATGGTAATGCGACAACAGGAGGTTTGATAGGAATTTATGAAAGTTTTGCAGACCACGCTCCTCGAAATACTTTTTCACAAGAAGTTGGGAGTTACGAGTATACTCGTTCTCAAGTCTCAAGTAAAGGTTCTGAAGGAGACTTAAAGTATTATTTGAATCTTAATAGTGAGAATTACGAACAAGACCTTGTTGCTGCATCGGCTTACCAAGTTGCAAATAAGCACGCATCTATGGGAGTGCAATATGCTTTATCAGATGAACATGCACTTAAGTTTACGGCTCGGACACAGCAATCTGATTTGGAGAATTCGGCAAATGCAGTGAATATTGGAATGGATTTCCAACTCTATAGCGTGCAGTTTCTCACTACGATTGAAGATTTTTATAAAAGCGCACTAGTATTAGGATACTATACAGAGGATTATCATTATAATAAGAGTATCTTTAGCACACATTATGACAAATTTAGTCTGACCTTTGATAATACCTTTACTTTCAGTGATGCATTCTCTGTCAATGCCGGTCTGGATAGCTCTGTTAATGAATATAAACAAGGAGGTTGGGGAGCTAAGGATACGTCTTGGGAGTCTTATGCGGCATATGCAGGACTTAATTTAAGAAAAGGCGCAACGTTAATGAATATGGCGGCACGGCTCGAAGATCGTAGTGATTATGGAAGTTTGCCTTCATATGAGGCGTCTATACGTCATACGGTTGAACCCCTCAAAACAGATGTTTTTATGCGAGCTTCTTATGGGGTCAGTGCTCCAACATTACTTCAGACAAATGCCTTTCCTGCGACTGGCCAATTAGCCAATCATGACTTGAGTGAAGAAGTTGTGAAAAGTGTTGAGCTGGGGCTTACATACGAATTGAATAAAACAAACACCTTCGGAGCTACAGTTTATGGTTCATCTATAAAAAATGCGATTGTAGCCTCATATAATGCAGATTATACAAGTCAATTTAACAATACAGCAGGAACAGCACACGTCTATGGAGTAGAGTCTTATGTGAAAGGAGTGTCTTTTGGTAATTGGCACTATGGAGTGTCATGGAATTATTCTATTCAAAACGAGTCACTCAATATTCCAAGAAACACTTTAAATGCAGACTTGGCGTATGTTACAGATCAATGGTCTGTTGGGACAGGGATAGAGCATCGTACGAAAGCCACATATGGAGGGTTCCAAGCTTTAGATTCATACGTAACAACGCGTCTTTATGGTCAATATCAAGTAACAGACTCTTTGAAAGTAAATGCGAGGGTAGAAAACTTATTTGACCAAGAGTATGAAGTGA
>CAYUKP010000080.1:6785-8754 GCA_964445335.1 uncultured Verrucomicrobiales bacterium | reverse complement strand
AATCACAAAGACTTAAGACATTTTAGTTCGGTAATTTATTTTGCGGTGACTCCTTAGTAACGAACTCTGGAAGCACATAATCTATGTCGCTTTCCGGTGTCATTTTTCATTGGCGCAACACGGGGCGTAACGCGTTGCTTTTGAGGTTAGTTTTTTGGATCGATTTTCATTTGTTTTAAAAAATTGATTTAATGTGAAAATTTTTATAAAATAGTAGTCTAAATTTTTAGACTGTTATGAAAAATTTTGTATTTCTTCTTCGATCTTTGCTTTTTGTGGTGCCTCTTTGGTGCCAAGGGGAGGTCGCTTACATTTATGATTCCAATTCGGGGACGTATTTTCCTAGGGAGTCTCAACAATTAGACGAATTACCTGATTATATAGAAAATGCCTCTAACTTAGAGTTTTCCTCGTATGGTGGATGGAAAGCTGCGGGTCAAAGAGAAGCAACAGGTTTCTTTCGGACGGAGAAAATCAATGGGAGATGGTGGGTGATAGATCCAGAGGGCTATCTTTATATTCATAAGGCGGTCACATCTCTAGACATTATAAATGATGAAACTGCTGATGGGATGCATGATCTTTTGGCGTCTTTTGGGTTGAATGGGATGGCAAACTGGGCTGACGAGGCTGTTATTGCATCCTCTCGTCAAGAAACCTCAAAATACTCATATTGTCCTAAGTTTAGTTTTATTGCGACTTATAAAAGAAGTCGAACAGATGGGTTACTTATTCCTGTTTTTGATGAAGCCTTTGAAGCGTTTTGTGTTGAGCAAGCGGAGAAAAATTTCAGACAATATGTTGATGATCCTTATGTGTTTGGGTATTTTATCGATAATGAGTTGTCTTGGACCTTTAGAGGCGGGTTAGAGTCGCATTTGAATGTTACCGATCCTGAAGACCTGAACTACAAAAAAGCACATGAGTTTATCGAGGCTCGTGGAAAGACAATAGACACATTTACAGATGAGGACGCAGATGATTATTCTGTTATAATGTTTGAGCGTTATTGCTCTCTTGTTTGCACGGCCATTAGAGCGGTGGATCCTAATCATATGATTTTAGGGGCTCGATTTAACAAGAGTTGGAATCGACCAAACGCCTTCTATGAAGTAGCTGGGCGCTATCTAGATATTATTGGCTTAAATCATTATCATCGATGGGGGACTCGAAATAATGAACTGGAGCGCATAGCGAATTCTAGTAATCGGCCGATCCTTTTCTCGGAGTTTTATGCGATGAAAAAGATTGATGGCTTTGAAGAGGAGGGAGCAGGTTGGAAGGTGCAAGATCAGGCTTCTAGAGCAGCGTTTTACCAGCATTTTGTGACGACACAGCTTAAGAATCCCTATGTGGTTGGGTTTCATTGGTTTCGCTTTAGGGATGATGAGAATGGAGATAAGGGGATTGTTCAAAAAGATGGAACGCCGTACGCAGAGTTACGTGAAAGTATGAAATACATGAATGATCGTATCTATGATTACATTCAATATATAGATGCTCAGCCCAAACCAAATCTCTCGATTGTAGCAGAGGCAGACACAACGTATCGTCGTGATTACAATTTTGGGACAGATACGCATCTTCTTGTGAAGGAGGGTAATGCAAATTGGGATAGACGCTTTTGTGTGCGCTTTGATGCCTCAACAATTCCTGAAGATGTAGAGATTGAATCCGCTAAAGTCCAATTGTTTGCGGTGAGTGATGCCGAGAAACTTACGACAACATATCAGGCTGCTCTTATGGAGGATAATAATTGGTCAGAAACAGAGGTTACAGGATCTACGGCACCAAATATATCTTCTACGATACTGCATCAATGGAACCATGGAGAGGATGTTGAGATAGATGTGACGCAAGCATTACTTGCGGCTTTAGCATCAGATAAGAAGTTATCAATTGCAGTCTTCAATGAGATAGATAATGACCATATGGGAGAATATGGTTCGCGAGAGCATGAAGATGCTTA
>CAYUKP010000080.1:0-6685 GCA_964445335.1 uncultured Verrucomicrobiales bacterium | reverse complement strand
CAAGATCAAGCAGGAAGCCTCTTAGAATATGTT
This sequence comes from uncultured Verrucomicrobiales bacterium, assembly GCA_964445335.1. Taxonomy (GTDB): domain Bacteria; phylum Verrucomicrobiota; class Verrucomicrobiia; order Verrucomicrobiales; family Akkermansiaceae; genus WTJZ01. The sequence goes on along the minus strand of CAYUKP010000080.1, from coordinate 6,652 downwards.
TTGAATGGTAGTCCAGAAAGTGTAGACAAAGAGCGACACCTTCAGATGACTCGAGGAGATAATAATATTACCATTTCTTTTAAGCGTCGTAAAGGGTCGGGACGTTCGTGTTATCAAGCATTAGAATATAGCACAGATTTGATTAATTGGACAGAAGCTCCCATACCTCAAGAGGCAAGTGTAGAGGATTCGCGGATCACGATCGCCACAACTTCAGATGAACAAGAAGTCAAATTAATTTTAGACCCTTCTTCTATAGATAGTGAAACTACTTTGTTTTCACGATTAAAGGTTGAGGAGACCGAATAGTAAAGTGAAGTCTTAATTCCCGCATTTATACAAAACAAAAGGCGGGATAAATGGTTGAGAGATAATCAAAGAGAATCCACTTTGTTATTCACTCTGATCAGGAGCTTGAGGTTTCACGAGAATCGGTTTTTCTTTCTCGGGCTTGGCAACGATTGGTTGAGCGGGAGGGGCTTCCAAAGTTTTTCTCATCAGGATGTCTACTCTGCGGTTAATAGATTGTTCTTCTATAGAGCCTTCTTTCAGAAGTGGTTGTGATTTACCATAAGCTTTGACGATGATACGTTCATCTTTTTGGCGTAAGGTGCCGACTAAATAGTCTTTGACCGCTTGTGCTCGCGCCCTAGATAAATCGAGATTGTAGTCTTCTGCGCCAAATAAGTCAGAATGGCCTTCCAAGATGCAATACATCTCAGGATTACGGTTAATGAGGAGAGCCAACTTCATAAGGCCGTATTTGGCAGACGCCTTTAGTTCAGCGCTATCATATTTGTAGAGTAAGTCACTAGGAAGGGCCGCCTTGGCTCCAGCTAAGCTGATGTCGGACATACTGAGAAGTTCGTCCATTGTGTTGTAGCCATCCATTACACCTTTCATAGGCTTGCCATCGTGTCCTTTAAGCTGGTCTATTCCTAGAAGGGAGGATGCAGGAGGGAGATCTTTATTTATTGTGCTTCCTTCAAGAATAACTTGTCCACTCTCTACTAAGGGAACATCTAGCGGTTTCATTCCAATTTGATCTAGGGTAGAGACATTCAGGTCGGCTTCAAGTAGTTCTTCGCTACGTGCTTCTAAAGCCCCCATCGCGACAGGGGTAGACATTTTAATACTTAGTTCCGGCTCTGTGATGGATGGACTGATTTCTATATCTTGGTTTTTAAATTCAGCTAAGGCTTCAAGTTCTGGAACCATTTCTTTGACAGCCGCTTCTTCAGGGAGTGTAACTGATGGCTCAGGAGGGGCGACTTCGTCCGTTTCAATAATCACTTGATCCATATAAACCGTTTCTGTTTCAATGGTATCAAAGGTATTAACTTTTTGTTGAATCAAGATGGTCTTGAATAAGAGAAACAGGCCAAAGTGGAGGAGCAGAGCAATGAAAAGCGCTATCCAAAAAACTTTAGTTTGTTTAGGTTCTTGTTGGTGTGAATTCCAACGATTTATAGAAGGGGGTGTATATTGAAGACTCACGAATGTGGTATATGTTAACTATTAAAAAAATTCGAGGCTATTTTTGAGCGATTCTAAAATGTTTAATATGTAATCTTTATCGTAACAAAGTAAATTTGGTATTTCACTAAAGAAAATGTAAAATTTACATATTTTTTATTAAAGGTGGTAAATTTTACCGCATTTTCTCATGTGTAACTAAGCGTTAGCGAGAAGGTAATGGTGTATAATCACTTTTAACATTAGAAGTTAAGTTTTTTTGTTAAAAATTGGTATGGGTTGAGCTTTATGATTCTTATCTCACTATAAATTATGAAAAAACAATTTAAAAATATTATTTTGGTCTCGCCAGATGTTACGTTTGCAAGTAATATCGCAAATCACTTATGTAAAGAATATGGATTTGTGCATCATAAGATTTGGTCTAAGAAAAAGAAACCGGATGGCTATTTAGTGTCTACATGTTCAGAAATTATTGATGCAAAGAGAGTTGCTCAGTGTGGTTATGTTGTAGATGTATCAGGTTTTAGCCGTGAGTGCCCTGAGCATATCGCAAATCAAATATTTGATCAAGCATGCGACTTCTTTGATACGTCAGATAAGGCGAGTCGATGCGCCTAAGATAATGTGTAATGTCAACTGCTCGTGAATCTCCCCAACTTCAATGAGCAGGTTTGAATAATGGCTCTTCAGGAGACTTTATTTCTAAGCTGAATGCTCTTTTGTTTGCATCAGGTTTCTCATTTCTCTTTAATTTGCTGACAGATATATCTTACGCAAAGGTTTGACTTGCCCAAATCAGGAGCGTATTTCTTTAGTCCACTTGCAGTGGTGAAAGAACACTTGTTAGACTATGGGTAAGACTCTTTATGAAAAAGTATGGGATGCGCATAACGTAGGGACGTTATCAGATGGACGCACGCAATTATTTATTGGAACACATTTAATTCACGAGGTGACGTCACCTCAGGCGTTTGGAATGTTGCGTGATAAGGGATTGAAGGTGAAGTATCCACACAGAACATTTGCAACAGTAGATCATATTGTTCCAACAGATAACCAGTCGAGTCCTTTGTCTGATCCTCTGGCCGAGAAGATGATTCAGGAAATTCGTAAGAATGCGGATGAATTTGGTGTTACATATTTTGATTTAGCGTCTGGTAAGCAAGGGATTGTTCACGTTGTAGGGCCAGAGCAGGGCATTACTCAACCTGGGACAACCATTGCATGTGGTGACTCTCATACCGCGACTCATGGAGCCTTTGGCGCGATTGCTTTCGGAATCGGGACAACACAGGTTCGTGACGTTTTAGCGACTCAGACCATGACCATGGAGAAATTAAAGGTTCGTAAAATCCAAGTTGATGGAGAGTTGCGTCCTGGAGTGTATGCAAAGGATGTAACATTACACATTATTCGTCTTTTAGGTGCTAAGGGTGGAATTGGCTATGCGTATGAGTATTGCGGTTCGACATTTGAGAATTTCACCATGGAAGAACGTATGACGGTTTGCAATATGGCGATTGAAGGTGGCGCACGTTGTGGATACGTAAATCCTGATGAGGTAACGTTTGAGTTCCTCAAGGATCGTCCGTATTCTCCTAAAGGAGAGGCTTGGGATACAGCAGTAGAAGGCTGGAAGAAATTTACTTCAGATGCAGATGCGACCTATGATGATGTAATCGAAATCAGAGCTGAAGACATTGAGCCAACCGTGACATGGGGAATCTCTCCTGATCAAGGAATCGGGATTGGTGAGACTATTCCTGATCCAAAAGATGCGGATTCCGATGCCGAAAGAGCTTCATTCCAAGACGCTTTGGATTATATGAAGCTCCCAGCGGGCGCTCCGATTAAAGGGAATAAGATTGATGTTGCGTTTCTTGGGTCATGTACTAACGGTAGACTTTCTGACTTCCGTGAAGCTGCTAAATATTTGAAAGGTCATAAAGTGGCTGATGGAGTCAAGGCTATCGCTGTGCCTGGATCACAGATTACTGCGATTCAATGTGAGAAAGAAGGTATAGATAAAGTCTTTGAGGAGGCTGGATTTGAATGGAGAGCAGCGGGATGTTCCATGTGCTTGGCGATGAATCCAGATAAATTGATTGGAGATCAAATCTGTGCATCTTCTTCCAACCGTAACTTCAAAGGACGTCAGGGGAGTTCGATAGGGAGAACAGTTCTCATGTCACCAGTAATGGTAGTGGCAGCTGCTGTGAAAGGTGAGTTAGCTGATGCGCGTGAAGTCTTTGAAGTAGCATAACACAGAAACAAGATTTAATCTTATGTCAAAAATTACAAAATTATCAGGAACAGGGGTAACTGTCGCAGGAAATGACATTGATACGGATCGTATTATTCCAGCGAAGTTTATGAAGTGTGTGACCTTTGATGACCTTGCTGAAGGCATGTTTTACGATGTGAAGGTCGATCCTAATACAGGTGAAAAGACAGATCACCCGTTAAATGATCCTAAGCATGCAAATGCTACGCTTATTATTTCTGGAGAGAATTTTGGGTGTGGGTCATCACGTGAGCACGCGCCTCAATCGATTTATCGTAATGGATTTAGAGCGATTATTGCAGAATCCTTTGCGGAGATTTTCTTTGGTAATTCTACTACATTAGGGATGCCTTGTGTCACGGCGTCTCGTGAGGATTTGGCTGAGCTGTCAGCATATGTAGATCAAAATCCAGATAGTGAGATTACGATAGACTTAGAGGCTTTGGTTCTTACGTATGGTGAGAAGACGTTTAAAATTGATATGCCTACTTCTGCTAGAGCAGCTTTGACTTCTGGTAAGTTTGATCCTCTGACTGAGCTTCTAGAGAACGCTGAAGCTATTGAGGCTGTAGCGGCCAAGCTTCCTTACGTTTAATCAAGCGTAAAGAGAAAGAAGATGTGTGTCAACAAACCGCTTTAATCTGGACAGGTATGACATTCTTCGTTGTATAAGTAGAGATTATGGTGACGCAAGACACACCTCTTAATACCCTAAGCCATGTTGCCATTATAATGGATGGCAATGGTAGATGGGCTCAGAATAAAGGGTTAAACCGCATCGAAGGACATAAAGTAGGCGCGGAATCGGTAAAGGCCGTAGTGAGCCAATGTATAAGGAGTAAAATCCCTTATTTAACCCTTTATGCCTTTTCTTCAGAAAATTGGAACAGGCCCAAAATGGAAGTTCAAAGCTTGATGGAGCTTCTTACCCAATTTCTCAATACCAAAGGGGATGAGATGCATGAGCAAGGGATCCAGTTGAGAGCTATAGGTCGCTTAGAGCAACTTCCCTCAAAGGTGCGCAAAGCTCTAGATAAAGTAATAGAGCAGACAAAAGATAATACCAAATTGGTTCTTACCCTTGCATTGTCCTATGGAGGGAGAGAGGAGATAGTAGACGCTGTCCAGAGTATCTCTGCTCATGTTTTATCTGGTGAGCAGAAGGTAGAAGAGATTACAAATCAAACAGTAGAACAGTATCTCTATACTGCAGGTTGTCCTGATCCTGATCTCTTGATTCGCACTTCTGGTGAGGTCCGTTTATCAAATTTTTTGTTGTGGCAGTTAAGCTATGCTGAGCTTGTTATTAGCCCTGTCTTGTGGCCTGAATTCAGGGAGCAACAGTTTGAAGAGTGCATCGAAGAGTACCACCAGCGCCAGCGCAGGTTTGGTAAGGTGTAGAGTTTGTCACAATTTGTGAGTTGAAGGATTTTAGTATTACTTTAGACTAAACCTATGACATTGGATGTATCACAATTACGATTAAATTATACGCGGGGAGGGATTGAAAAAGTTGATTTGAATCCAGACCCAATAGCTCAGTTTAGTGAATGGATTGATGTGGCAATTAAAGCTGGGGTTGTTGAGCCGAATGCAATGACATTATCCACTTCAAATACCTCGGGGGATTTGAGTTCTCGAACGGTCTTATTGAAGGGGATCGATCATGGGCTTTGTTTCTATACAAATTATCGTTCCCTCAAGGCTCAAGATATGGAGAACAACCCAAAGGTGGCGTTAACTTTTCTTTGGAAGGAGTTGGAGCGTCAGGTAAATATTCAAGGTGTGGTAGAGAAATTAACTCAGACAGAGAGTAATGCGTATTTTCAATCTCGACCTTATGCCTCACAGATAGGTGCGTGGGTTTCGGATACACAAAGTTCTGAAATTCCAGATCGAGCCGAACTAGAAGCGAAGGAAATAGCTCTAAAACAAAAGTTTCCAGAAGGAGCCGTGCCTCTTCCTGACTTTTGGGGAGGGTATCGAATTATTCCAAGCTCTTTAGAATTTTGGCAAGGCCGAGAAGGCCGATTACATGACCGCTTGCGCTTTGTGAAGGCTGAATCTGACGCTTGGCAGATTGTTCGTCTGAGTCCGTGAAACCCTTTCTTTTTTAGACTGGACGCTATCCTTGGAGTATATGTATACCCAATTGTCTATGATACATTTAGTTCATTTTTATCTCAAGGAAGAGTTCAAAAACGCAGAAACACGAGCTGGATTTGAAGAGGCTTTAGCTAAAGTTTGTGAGATCCCGATTGCAACACGTTCCAATTGGGGGGTGCCTGCTTCTGTAGCTGAGCGTCCTGTGGTTGATAGCTCATGGGATTACAATCTGGTTTCTTACTTTGATTCGGTTAAAGACCATGATGCATATCAAGAGCATGACGTGCATGTTGCGTTCATTAATGACAATAAACACCTTTGGGAAAAGGTGTTGGTCATAGACTCGGATCTTAAAGGGTAATTCAATAAGATATAGAGGAGCTACCCTTGAATAGATGGCTTATATTACCGTTTTATTCGAATGACGGTTTCGCCATCTTTGTAGTAGTTTAGGTGGTCTCGCGCAATGATTTCTAAGTATTCTGGGTCTGATTTGTAAGCGTTGATTTCTCTTGTAACGCGGTCGTTTTCCTCGATAGCTGTTTGCTCGCGCTGCTCAGCTTTAGTCAGCTTTTCTTCAAGCTCTATTAGCTTTTTTTCTTCTGGGATGGTCAGGATATACAGGTAGATGGGTAAACCACAAAGACAGATTAAAAAAGCCAATTTTCTCGACTCTCTCAGGATCATACTTTGCATGTTGAGAGTTTTAGAGCTAGGCAGTTTTTTAGCTTTTTTATTGGGTGTCGTTTCGGGTTTCGGAACAGCTTTGGCCATAGAGAGAGG
>CAYUKP010000079.1:5760-8806 GCA_964445335.1 uncultured Verrucomicrobiales bacterium | reverse complement strand
CCTTAGAAGATTTGGGCGCCTCTCTGGTATGTTCTAATGCAAATAATACATTTATCGTGAGTGGGTATTGCTTGAAAGACGACTTTGAGGAGCTATGTCAACTCACTGTTGAAGCTCTGACGCAACCTTTATTTGATGAAGCGCAGTTGGAGAAAGAGCGAGAGGTGATGTTATCAAAGATTAAGGAGAGTGGTAAAGATCCTTTAAGGTTGGCGTTCTGGCATGCGAGGAGAGAGCTTTTGGCTGGGTCTCCATACTGCTTGAGTAAGCTTGGGTCAGAGGAAGCTGTGAGTAAGTTGACTCAAAAAGATGTTCAAGCATACCACAATAAGCTGATAACAGAGGGGGAAGTTGTCATTGCAGTTTATGGTGACCTAGATGATACGACGCAACCTGTATTGGAGCAAACCTTTGGTACTTTGGGATATGAATCTGTGGATTATAACTTGTCTTTGCCCGAAGGGCGGTCTGGCCGGTTTGATATAGAATTAGATAAGGAGCAGGCCGTCGTGGTAGTTTCTTACCCTTCTGCAGATTTGAACTCTCCTGATACACAAGCTTTAGAGTTGATTCAAGAGTACCTCTCTGGGATGGGAGGACCTCTGTTTTCTGTTTTGAGAGAGGAGATGTCGCTAGCCTATTATGTCTCGTGCACACAGTTTTTTGGAGTAAATACAGGCATGTTTAATCTCTATATTGGCGTTGACCCTCAACGTAAGGAGGAGGCTCTTAGTGAGATGCGATCTCTGTTTGCTAAAATCGTAGAGGAAGGCATTACGGAGTCTGATTTAGATACTATCAAGAAGGGCGTGATGGCACAACAAGCCCGTTTAGATCAAACGCACTCTGCTCAAGCGAAGGCTCATGGGTTGAACGTTCTTTTTGGGAGAAGTCTCGAATATCGCGATCAGGAGCGCACCCGAATGCTCCAAATGTCAGCAGAGCTGGTGAACAAATGCTTGAAAAAGTATTTTGCAGAGGCTGAGCCTGTGGTAACGGTTGTTTCACCACCTCTTAAAAAATAATGTCTAATGATTTAACCTTTACTGAGTTCGTATTAAAGCAGGCCACCAATGCGGGAGTGTTTCTTGGACAACGAGAGAACCCTCTTACTGGTCAGAAGGCTGTGAACCTTAAGGCCGCTAAGGGGGCTATAGATGTCTTAGCCCTCTTAGAGGAGAAAACAAAAGGGAACCTTACCTCACAAGAGGATTCCCTTATTAAGGATACATTAAAGGCTGTAAGGGATCTCTATGATAAAACCGTAGAGTTAGAGCCTGTCGATTAGGCTTGCGCCCATACGGATTGTTAAGATAGGAACGAATGCTGTATTATACCGTCTTTTGAATTGATTTTACGTTTACTAACGGTCGTATTAGCGACTTCATGTGCCGCTCTTCAGGCGCAACCGCACTCCGAAGATTCGATTCCATTATTAGAGTATTTACCAAATGGAACTTCTTTGACTCACGTGACTATACCAAGTTATGATGAGTCGAAAGTGCCGACCTCGGTGTTGAGGGCAGATGAGATCTCTATCATTGATAAAGAGGCTGGGCTTATGTCGTTATCACGACCCAAAGTTGAGTTTTTGAGCGATGAGCAAGATGGTTATACCATTGAACTTAAAACAGCACAGTTTCACTATCGGGAAAGCTATCTCGAAGGGGATGAGAATATTACGATTGAAAATGAAAGGGTGGCGATAAGGGGATCAGGAGTTTGTTACGATATGAAAGAAAAGAAAGTGTTTATAAAAGGTTCTGCGGTCGCAGTCTTATTAACCAAGGGCTCCATGAAGAAGGCTAGTGCTTCGGCGATGACTGCGATGTCAATCTTAATGGCAGCAGCAGATCCTCCGTCTCCTCCTGATAAAAAGGTGTTGTCAGATATTGCTCACGCTAGAGCTGAAGGCTCATCAACAGTATACCTAAAGGATTCGAGTGACATTGTTCAGCAAGAGCGCTCCAAGGTCATACAAAAAACTGAGGAGGTTGATCAACAAATGTCGACCTTTCTCGCAAAGGTGGATCAAAGTGATGCCATTCCCGCACCTTCCTCAGCTACTCGCTCAGAGCATCAGTTTGTTGTGCCTGAGGGAGCTCTAAAGATTACGTGTGATGGGGGGATGTATTATGACGCAGAGGCTGGGCATCTTGTGTGTCTGAAGAATGTCTTAGTTGATGAACCTCGATTTGAATTGAAATGTGATGATCAGCTTAAGGTTTTTCTAAACACTAGTAAAGAAGAGGGGAAGGTTGACCAAGCTGTTGCTGGATTTGGTAATGCTGATGTCGAGCAGCTTATAGCTACAGGCAATACACGCCTCACATATCGTAGTAATCCAGAGAAACCACCGATTGTTGCGACAGGAGATGCTGCTCACTACGATGTAGCCAAGGAGGAAATCTTGTTAGAAGGAGGGTTACCAACTTTGAGGCAAGGGGCGAGTTTCTTTGAGGCTTTGGAGCCAACGGTGTGGATTAAATTAAGCCCGAAAGGGTTTCTTACAGGGCCTGGGAAGAAACGCACTATTTACCTTACGGAAGAAAATGAGTGAGCAGTCTAAGAGAAAAAACCTTCTAGTTGCCGAAAACCTCCGTAAAGTATACGGCGGGCGCCCCGTAGTAAGTAGCGTGAGTATGAAGGTTCAGGAGCGTGAAATTGTAGGCCTTCTTGGACCAAACGGTGCCGGTAAAACAACGTCATTTTACATGATCGCAGGGCTTGTGAGGCCTGATCGAGGTCATATTTATATGGGGTCTAAGGATGTCACAAGTCAACCTATGCAGAAGCGTGCGCGCATGGGGTTGGGGTACCTTCCTCAGGAGGAGTCAATCTTCCGAACGTTGACAGTTTGGGAAAACCTTATGGCAGTTTTAGAAACGCGTTCAGACCTGAATCGCAAAGAGCGATTTCAGAAGGCCGAAGGGCTTTTGGAGCGTTTTAAAATTGGCAAAATTAAAGATTCTCAAGCCATTGCGCTTTCTGGAGGAGAGAAGCGGCGCTTAACTATCGCACGGTCGTTATGCATGGATCCTGAGGT